>NZ_JAEQCF010000099.1:0-18450 GCF_020738625.1 Microcoleus sp. PH2017_09_SFU_O_A | reverse complement strand
TGCCAAACTGGTGAATGCCTCCAAACTTGGCAAGGTCACAGCGATTTGGTAAATTCAGTTGCCTTTAGTCCAGACGGTAAAACTTTGGCTAGTAGCAGTGCCGATCGAACTGTAAAGTTGTGGGATTGCCACAGTGGTGAATCCCTTGAGACTTGGCAAGGTCATAGCAATTTTGTATGGTCGATTGCATTTAGTCCAGATGGTAAAACCCTGGCTAGTAGCAGTGCCGATCGAACTGTAAAGTTGTGGGATTGCCATAGCGGTGAATGCCTTGAAACTTGGCAAGGTCATAGCAATTTTGTATGGTCGATTGCATTTAGTCCAGATGGTAAAACCCTGGCTAGTAGCAGTGCCGATCGCACTATAAAATTATGGGATTGCCACAGCGGTGAATGCCTTCAAACTTTTCAAGGTCATAGCGATACTGCAAGTTCAGTTGCATTCAGTCCAGACGGTAAAATTTTGGCTAGTGGCAGCTTTGATGCAACTATTAAGCTTTGGGATGTCAAGACTGGTGAGTGCATCAAAACGCTGATAGCTGAAGGACCTTATGAGGGTATGAATATCGCGGGCGTTACGGGTTTGACGGAGGCTGAAAAAGCGACGATCGCATCTTTAGGGGCTGTGTGCGATCGCGCTTTGTAGAGATGCAATAATAAGGGCGATTCCCTACGGGATAGCTTCGCTTCACGGGCTTATTTGTTGGGTGGGGGCGGGTTTCATAGATTGATAGTTTCGATCGGATATCTTGGCGAACCCGCCCCTACAATAATTGTGAATTTACCGAACATTTTATGATGTTAAATTCGGGCGATTGAACCAATTTTTATCTGATTTTCGTAGGGGCGGGTTCGCCAAGGTTTACGATACAATACGATTGATTTCATAAACCCGCCCCGGCAGATTTTGGAGGGCGATCAAATTTAAAGAAACCGGGTTTTTCGGAGATTTAAGGCTGCGATGGGGATTTTGCCAAAAACCCGGTTTCTACCTAATTTCATCAACCTGTTCTGGTATAATATTAAGGGCGATCGCACTTATTGGCGATCGAATTCAGTCGGATCGGGCATAATATTGCGATCGTGAGTTTTTGCCTCAATTGTTTCGTTTCGATGCTTTAACAAACATTTGCCCTCCCAAAAACCGCCACAAAAAAGGCAATTTCAAGTAAATTTTTAACATCAAAGGCGAAGCCGGCCGCCCTTTCGTCGAAAATGGTAAAAACCTCGGTATAATTAGGTCTATTTCAAACCCGACAGTTTGTAAAAGCTCTTGCAGCGATAAATGGGTAATCGGTAATTGATGGTCGATAAAATCGTAATACTCTTTGAAAGAATATTTAAAATTTGGTTGGATAACTAAGAGAGAACCCTCCGGCTTCAGTGCTTCAAAGCAAAATGAGATAATTTGGATAAGTTCTTCTTTGTTGCGGAGATGTTCAAAAAAGTTTGAGATAAAGATGCGATCGAACTGTTCGTTAAAAGAAGTATAATTATCTAAATTAAGCACATCAATATTCAGCACCTTGACATCAGCATCAGCAAATAACTTGGAATCGGGATTCAGGTCAATTAAACATTTTTCGCCCGCTCGAATTTGATTGATAAACTCGCAGTAACCGCCGCCAATATCTAAAACAGCCGATTCTGGAGGAACATAATCTTGTAAAAATTCGTCAATTAAAACTTTCCAAAGTGCCACCTTTGCTTGCATCTGTCGGGAATCAAATCGGTTTGCATACAATTTTTTGAGATATGTGTCAGTTTTCATAGTAAGATAGCATAGACTGAGTATAAGTTTATCACGCGATACAGCCAACTATGAATGTTATATCTACAGAAATACCGGATGTTCTGATAATTGAGCCTAAAATTTTCGGAGACGATCGCGGTTTCTTTTTTGAGAGTTTCAATCACCAAGCTTTTGTCGAAAAAACAGGCGTGACGGCAGATTTTGTGCAAGACAATCATTCCAAGTCTTCTAAAAATGTGCTGCGCGGTTTGCACTACCAAATGCAGCAGCCTCAAGGCAAATTACTGCGTGTAGTTGCTGGCGAAATATATGATGTGGCGGTGGATATTAGAAAAAGTTCGCCGACTTTCGGACAGTGGGTGGGCTGTTTGATTAGTGCTGAAAATAAACGGCAATTTTGGGTGCCGGCGGGTTTTGCTCACGGTTTTTTAGTAGTATCAGACATTGCTGAGGTTTTGTACAAAACTACAGACTACTATGCACCGGGACACGAGCGGTGTATTGTATGGAATGATCCTGATTTGGCGATCGCCTGGCCGCTAGATGGTGCCGAACCAATTTTATCACCTAAAGACAAAGCCGGACAAACATTGAAAAGAGCTCAAGTGTTTTAGATAATGAAAATTTTACTCGCAGGCGGTAGCGGACAGCTAGCTCAAGAATTACAGCCCATACTATTATCTGTGGGAGAGGTCATTGCAGTCGATCGCACTTCCGTCGATTTATCCCAACCCGAAACCATCCGTCAAGCAATGGCTGACATTCAACCGGATGTAGTCGTGAATGCCGCTGCTTACACTGCGGTGGACAAAGCCGAAAGCGAAGCAGACTTAGCCCACGCAGTCAATGGTATCGCACCCGGAATCTTTGCCGAAGAATGCGAGAAACTGGGAGCAAGTTTAATCCACTTTTCCACTGATTACGTATTTGACGGTAGCAGTGGTTCTGCTTATCTCGAAACAGATTCTACAAACCCATTGGGAATTTACGGGAAGTCCAAATTAGCAGGCGAGGAAGCAATTAGAAAAGCGGGAAACCGACATATTATTATTAGAACCGCCTGGGTTTACGGTAACGGCGGCAAAGGCAACTTTGTCAAAACCATGCTGAGATTGGGCAAAGATAGGGAAGAACTTCGGGTAGTAGCAGATCAGATTGGAAGTCCAACTTCGACGGCAGATTTGGGGGCTGCAACTGCCCAAATCATCCCTCTGCTTGGGCTAGAAAGTTTTGGGACTTACCAGTATACTAACAGCGGTGTGTGTAGTTGGTACGATTTTGCGATCGCCATTTTTGAAGAAGCAGAGAAACTCGGCTTTCCCCTCAAAATCAAGCGCGTAATTCCCATCACCACCGCCGAATATCCCACACCCGCAAAACGTCCCGCTTTTTCTGTACTTTCCACAGTAAAAATATCAGCACTTCTGGGAACCTATCCTCCCCACTGGCGGCAAGGGCTCAGACAAATGCTGGTTAAACAGTTGACAGTTGACAGTTGACAGTTGACAGATGTGCGAGTGACAGATGCCCGAAGTTTTTAAGACGGGATTTAAACCCCGCCTTAAAAACAATTTGCCTTCTAGGTAGGGGCTAACAACCATTAAATAAGTGAAATAAATAATTGAGTAAATCTTTAAAAATATCTATCTCCGAATTCATGAAAATCAAGAACCAATATGTTTTAATTATCACCTCAGTTATCGGCATTCTCATACCAGCGTCATATATTTTGTACTTGATATCCCAAGCGGGAGACTTGTCTAATTTTGATTATTGGTGGATGACTTGGAATTTTTATTCAGTAGACGGTTTCTCTACAAATCCTTTTAATTGGATATTTCGGGCGAATGAGCATTTTGTCTTGATTCCGGCGATTATCTATGGCTTGAATATTATTATCACCCAAGGTTCAAATATTGGTTTATGTTTGATTGCTTGGTTTTTGGCTTGGATTCAGTGCTATGTCTTGATTGCTTTACTACCTTTAAGATTAAGGAATTTTCCACTACAATTTATCTCAGTCATCCTGTGTATTTCTATTTTTAATTTTACTCCGGCGGCGGCACACAACTGGATGCGGGGATTCAGTGGCGTCCACTGGATTATTGCTAATTTATTTGTAATTTGTTCGATATTTTGTTTGCAATCCTATGTTAATTTATTATTAAATAGCAGAGAAGCACAACCTTTAGGTATTCATTCTCCGGCAAAGATTGGGAATGAGGGATGGCAACAAAACAAGTGGGTAATTGGTAGTATTGTTTTTGGGATTTTAGGTTGTATTAGTTACAGCACTCCTTTAGGTTTGTGGCCGATATTGTGTGGGGCTGCGATTGTGCTTCGGTTTCCTCGGCGGATAACTTATTTGTATTTTGCTGCTTCGATTGCGGTGATTGGTATTTATTTCTTAACTTACAAAACTCCGTCCAATCATCCTTCTTTAACTAAAATCAATCCGCTGAAAACTCTCGAATATATTCCGATTTATCTCGGGGGTATTTTTACCGAAAACATTATTGTTGCGTCAATTATTGGTATAATTGGTTTGATTGCTGTAACGGGTTTTGTGGGTTATTGGCTATTGGTAAAAAAGTCTGTGCAGCTTGGCTATCCTGTAGGAAATCGCCAAAATTGGCTGCCTTGGCTGTCCATCCAATTGTACACCCTGCAAACGGCTTTAATGGCCGCAGTTAGTCGATCGGGATTTGGAGTCGAACAGGCTACCGCTTCCCGCTACGCCACACTCCCAGCCTTGTTTTGGATGAGTACAATTATCCTCATAGTGCTTGCGGTACGCGAGTTACAGCCCACACCGAGAATCCAAGGACGATGGCTGACACCGCTGTTTGCAGTCGTGATAGCAGCCGTCATTTTAATGTACGGGGTGGGAGGCGAAACTGCAATGGCGATCGCCCGCAGAGCAACCTATCAACCGCTAGTAGCACTATCATTGCAATTAGGCATCACCGACATCACCCTAATTAAAGAGAGAGTAGGAAACAAACCCGCCGCATTTGTCGGGTTAATCGATGCCTTAAAAACTAACAACTTAGTACCATTCAATCGAGACATCAAAAAATACAACTTTTGTGCAGCATTAGACACAAAAATCGACCCGAATTTACTCTCAGCCCCCAAAGACGGAGTACCCGGATATTTTGATACAATCACCAAACTCGCACCAGCCGCCGCCAGAGTAATTGGTTGGGTAGGAGATCCCGAAAATCATGTAAAATGTATTGTCATTCTCAACCAAGAAAATGTAGTTCGAGGTTTCGCTATGTCAGGATTTCCCCGCCCCGACTTAGTTAACTTATTTGGGGTAGCCTACGAATCCGCAGCTTGGAGAGGATACATTCAAACATCGCCAACAGATAAATTATTGACAGCCTATGCTTCATTCAAAAACCGCGAAGGTTGGGTAGCTTTGCGAAACTCCCAAGCGATAGACATCTTGCAAAAATAATTGGGACGATGCTCAAAGCCCATCCCACAATAAAACAAAAAATTGTGGGATGGGCTTCTAGCCCGTCCCCCAAAAATGATTAAAAGGACTTTTGCAATCTTCTCTAATCAATAACACTTACAAAAATCAGCTATGCAAAAAGATCTCAGCTTTGTAATTCCCGTTCACAATGAAGAAGCAACACTGAAATTACTGTTTGAAAAAATTACCATCGTCATGTCCCAAACAGGAATCGCAAGTTACGAAGTTATTTTCATAGACGATGGTAGCCGCGATGCTTCTTGGCGAGAAATTGTCGATTTAGCTGTTCAATTTCCCCAACGAATTAAAGCGATAAGAATGCGCCGCAACTTTGGTAAATCCTCCGCACTTTCAGCAGGATTTCGCAATGCAGCAGGGAAAATTATCTTTACTCTCGATGCAGATTTACAGGATGATCCCGCCGAAATTCCCAAATTTTTAGATCATCTAGAATTAGGATTTGATTTGGTCTCTGGTTGGCGCAAACAGCGGAATGACCCCCTATCGAAAACCTTGCCTTCGAGGCTGTTTAATGCAGTTGCGTGTTTGCTGACTGGGGTGCAAATGCACGACATGAATTGCGGTTTCAAGGCTTATCGGCGGGAAGTTTTACACTCAATTAAATTGTACGGGGAATTGCACCGCTATATTCCAGCCTTAGCAAATAATTTAGGTTTTAAAATTGGCGAAGTAGTTGTCGAACACCATCCGCGAAAACATGGCAAATCAAATTATGGCTGGGAACGCTACGCGCGGGGATTTATTGATTTGTTGACGGTGTTGGCGACTACTCAGTATTTGCACAAACCGGGTCATTTGTTTGGCGGATTGGGGTTGTGTTTTGGCTTGGTGGGAACTTTTTCGTTGAGTTATTTGATTGTAATTTGGTTTTTGAATTTAGCCGGGATGCACTTTGGGCCGATCGGGAATCGACCATTGTTATTTTTTGGGATTTTGTGTACAATTCTGTCGGTGCAGTTGGTTTCTTTGGGAATTTTGGCTGAGTTGATTGCGCGGAATGTGGCTGCTGATTATGTGGATAAGCAGATTTGCGAAATTATTGATGATTCGGGTTTTGATATTTAACTGTTGATAAGATTCGGCGGTTGAAACCGCTTCTATACAAACAAAGTCGGCGCAACGCCCGACTAAATGAACTGGTAACGAGTAAAATTCTCTCTCTTTTTCTTCAGTCTCGCGTTGCGCGGACTTTGTTTGTATAGCCGCGAATTCTATTCGCCGGGAAATTGCGGTTGAAACACATTTGATATTATCGGATTTTAAAGATTATCCATTTACCTTGTTTATCTACTATTTCTCCTTCAATGTTGGGATGCCAATCGCTGCGAGTCAGGATATAATCGGCATGATATTTTTGGGCTACTTTGACTAAATCCGTACTGCTGCGACGGCTGAATAAGTCGTTCCCTCCCCAAATCATTTGCGGGTTTAAGGGAACTCCTAAAACAGCTTCCATGCGATTTTGCCACTCTTTGATTCCTGTTTCTGTCAAGGGAAAATTCTTGAAATTAACTACTATCGCTCTCTGAGAGTAAAACTGGAAGCTGGTAACTGAAGGTGGAATTAATATGAGTGCATCTTGATTGCTAATTTGCGAAAAGTGTAAAGCTAATCTGTTTAAGTCGTCGCTGGGAACTAGATTAATATTAACTCTTTTTTGAAAGGTTTCTAACATTGGCTTTGGTAAAATCCCTCCTACTCCAAAAACTAAGATGGCGGTAGTTGCCAAAGCTAAAATATGGGTTACTATTTGTGTGAGTGGTGTAGATATAGATGTTTGTTCTAAAATGAAAGGCAAGGCAAGAATTGAAAAGAGGATAGGTATGCTAATTAGGCGATTGCCGATTATTTCCCACGAATCAGTCACCGGATATATCAAACTAACAATTAACGTTACTGCTGTAAAAATCCACAGCAATATATTGTATCTCTTGGGAAATACGTAATTTCTGGTTTGCCAAACTGATAATCCGAGGAAAATTACACCTCGAAAAGGCAAAGTTAGTACAGAGAGCAGCAACAAGCTAACAGCTATCTTTTTATTTGTGTAAAGCTTCTCGACGGTTAAACTAACAGCAATAAATATAATTAACTGAGCAAATGGAACGGTTCTCGCCAATTGCAGTTTGGCGATTAAAGCCAGCGGGTAAACTTCTACAAATACGTAGTTTAGGCACAGTGCGAAAATTGACGTGCCAACAATTATGTAAAAATTAATCTTGTCTTCTTTTTGGAGTAAGTCGGTATTTTTGATGCACAGCAAGCCGCCACTGATGAAACATATAAAGTTGAACCAATTCCCAATAGTCCAATTTGACGGGAGGATGTGGTGAGGATTGCGGACTTTGGCGTGGATGAATACAAACTCGGCATTGTCGATGGTTTGAGTGCCGGTAGTACCTGTCAATAACATGGGTACGTACACTATACTTGACATTGCTGCTAAAAGTGCGATCGCCCAAATCAACGTTTTGAACTGCCGCTCTCTTACAGATTCTATCAGTAAAACCGGAATCATCATCAATCCCGGCAGCAAACCCACTAAAAATTGCAGCAAACAAGCCAATCCAAAAAAGAAATATCCTGTCAGCCATTTCTGACGCAAACTAAAATAAATTCCCCAGATTGCGACACCCATTGCGAAGGTACTCGGTACTGATTTTGTGGAAAATATCAGCGTGTTTCCCACATCCGTAAATGATGCGGCTAAACACAAGAAACTCATTGCTGCTACGGGCAGTTGTGAATTAGTATATATTCTGATAATTGCCCGACAAGCTAGGATAACTGAACTAAAGGCTAGGAATTGATAAATAAAATGTACTAAGGGGATGCTTAACCCTAGGCTTGCTAACAAATAAATGATATGATAATAATAGTATCTCGGATTTAATTTAACCATTTCCTGAACGTGATAGTCATTTTTGTAGAGTTCAGGATTGAGCAGGGATTGGATTTGTGGCAATTCGGGAAAGTTGCCTCCTATCGGGAACTTATACCCTACTGCTATGAATGAAGCGATGATGATAACAGTATAGAGAGATAGATTAAAATTCCTGTTTGATTTTTCAGTTTTCTGCATTGACGGTTCATTTTTTTTGAGCTGATATTAAATATATTTGTGAAGGGGCTTTTTTGTGAGCCGCAGAGGCGCAGAGGATTCAGAGGAGGAAAAAGAGCGAAAGCAGGATCGAATTTATATCTATAGTTTTTGTAGGATGGCTTAACCAGTATATGTAACATAAGCCAATACTGTTCAGTTAAACAAGCAATTGCTCCGCGCGCACATCAGTTAATCGAGAAGCGTCATAGTCTCTGCGATTGCTTCGCTCGCTCGCAATGACATCCTTTGCTAACTTAACCAGTATCTGTAATATAAGGTAGAGATTTAATAAATCTGCTCCTGCCGGAATATTGCAAATGAAATCACTAGATATGATATCACGGACTGGGACGATCGCTATTTCGGGTTTTGCTACAAAGGCAGGTACTGCACGCAGTTAGCTAAATCTTCAGATTCGTTAACCTTAGCGATGATTTCCAAGTCACGAATACAATCACCAACAGTTACACTTTGTTGGTGAGCGTAGATGACGCCAGCAAAATTTATTCCTTCTTGCTGGCGACGGTTTGCTATGGCTAAAAAATCCTCATCTTGGGTAAAAACAACGCGCTGAAGCTCGGCTGCGCGATCGAGTATAATAGTGTCGGGCATACCTGTTCTACCGTCGTCTTGAACCGTCAGAACATCTACATCCCGAAACTGCAATCCCACCGTAATTGCCAAGTGGATATGTTCGTCCATATATAGCGCTATGCTCATTTAATTAGTCCCTGGGCACGCAGTTTCTTAGCCAAAGCAGATTCGCCAGCCTCTAATCGCAACTTTTCGGCATACTCAAACCTGCGCTGCATATCTGCATCAAGCTCTTGTTTGTGATCCCAATAATAAGCAAAAGCAGAATGAATTTGGCTCATTGTCAAATAGCGGTGGTTGAGGTGCAACTCCGCTGGACTCCACCCGTAAGCGATATGAGCTTGTACTAATTCAATCACTTTCATTGTGGTTCCGGCGATGAGAGGAACGTTCTTCTCATCTAATTCCACATATTTGTATTCGGTTGCAGTTAGCGGCATAATTTACCTCGTTAATGAATGCAATTTAATTATACTCAAAGGACTTTAGTCCTTTGAGATGAGGACTAAAGTCCTCACTACAAACACGCAACTGCACATCACATAATATCAAAACAAAACCCGCAACAGCGGGCTTTCCAGGATTTTCTCGGACAGGGATTTCCTATGTTAAACCACTGGTTTCAACCAGTGGATTAATCCTAATAACCAGGCTCTTCCTCGTACTCAGGAGTCTTAGTCTTCTCAGGGATATTCACCCGAGGAGCCTGGTAAGGCTTCGATGCTTCATCGTCAGCCCAAGCATCCGCCTCCACATCATCCTCGTACTCGTACTCCACCACGACAGGCTCCTTCGGGCGAGAAACCTGAGGGCTGTACTGCTTCTCTTCGTACTCGTCTTCCTCGTAATCGTCCTCGCCGCCCCAATTATCCTCTTCATACTCATCATAATCGTCTATCTGCTGAGGCTGCGGCATCGCGCGCATCTGCTGCTGTCGTACCGGTGGGCGATTCCACTGCGAATCCTCATCCCAAGGAACCTCTTCTACCACGGGTGCTGCTACTCGGCTTCGCATTTCCGGTGCAGGAATCCGCACGCCCGGGCCCAATTGATGGTCTGTAGCCACAGGTTTGGGATAATAGCCTTGTTCCTCCTCGTCGCGTTCCCAAGGTGCTTGTCCCAAACCGACGCGCTCTAGCAAACCCACGCTAAGCTGCCTCAGCCTTTCCTCGGAACCTTCAAATACAATCAAGCGGTTGGGGCCACTGCTGACAATTTCTTCAATCCCCAACTCGTAGGTACTGAGAACTTGGTCGGGGATTTGGGGGATTCCGAGGGAAGCGATGACGATAGAAACTAATTTACCGTCTTCCGGGTCGAATCTAAAGCCCCGCACCCTTCCCAAAAGTTCGCCGGTTTCGGTAATCACTTCGCTGTTAATCAAAATGCTGTAGACTTCAACATCGACATCATCTTCGATCGCACTTTCATCTTCCACCAACAGCACGTCGCCAATTTCGCTGACATTACTGAGGAACATAAACTTTGGTAGTCCAGCGATCGCAAATATATTATCACGCAGACCGATCGCCACAACTTCCCGGCGATCGATGTCTACCCACAATTGACTAACTACACCCAGGCGTTTACCTCTGTCGCGGGTGATGACTTGAGTGCCGAGAATATCGGAGCGTTGGCAGATTTGTTCTGATGTCATTCTAAGTTTAATCCTGATTTATTGAGTACATATATTACTGAACACGTTCATCACCAGACGCTCCGGGACTACAACTTCAGTCCTATGACTTGAGTATAAGCTCCCCGTGCTTGAGTAACACCAATTGTACGCTCAGCCGATTGAATCATAGGTCGCCGCAAACTCACAACAATAAACTGGGCTTGTTCAGACTGTCGTTTTATCATTCTAGCCAATCGCTCCACATTTGCCCCATCCAGAAACATATCCACTTCATCAAAAGCGTAGAACGTAGACGGGCGGTAGCGTTGCAGCGCAAAGATAAAACTCAGCGCCGTCAGCGACTTTTCGCCTCCCGACATGGAAGCCAGCCGCTGAACGGGTTTCCCCTTCGGGTGAGCGACCAAATTCAAACCGCTGCTGAAAGGGTCTTCCTGGTCATCTAGCTGAAGATACCCGTCACCTTCGGAAAGTTCCGCAAAGATAGTCTGGAAGTTCTCGTTAACCGCATCGAAAGCTTCTTTAAAAGCGCGCCGCCTGAGCGTGGTAAAATTTTCGATTCTCAACAAAAGTTCAGTGCGTTCTCCTGCCAATGTCGTCAATTTTTGACTCAATTCTTGCAGGCGTTCTTGAGTGCGGTTGTACTCTTCCAATGCTAGCATATTCACCGGTTCTAAAGCTTGAATGCGTTTGGCGATCGCCTTTACTTCTTGCTGCAATTCCGTCAAATTGGCTTTCTCTACATTTTCAGGAATCGACGGCACCGGATCGGGCATTTCCGCTCGCTGCGTTTCCATGAGAGTGCGGACGGCGGCTAATTGTTCCCGGCGTTCTTGCTGAGTTTCGTGCAGTTTTTGCAACTGCCATTGTAACTGTTGTTTTGCCAAATGTTGCTCTCGCAGTTGCGATTCCGCGCGATCGCGTTCTCCCTTCTCCAAACCCAATTTCTCCTCAATTTGGGCCAAAGCCGCCTTAGCTGCTGCAATCTGTGCGTCTAGTTCTAACTGCTGCGAAACAATCCGGTTTACAGCATCAGTTCCCGCATTTTGCTGCACTTGCCATTCCTGCAATTTCTGGCTGCCTTCCTTAATTTTCTCTTCCAAGCGCCCGAATTGATTTTGCAAGTCTCCTTGGCGCTGCTGGGCGTTTCTCAGAGCCAATTCGCGCTCTTGCAGTTGCGCTTCTTGAGCGCGCAAACCCGACTGCATTTGCTGCCATTCGCTGTGACTGTTCGACTCTTCCAACTGCGCCAAAGTTTGGCGGTACTGCTGCAATTGAGTTTCCTGTGCGGGCAATTCCCTCGCAAGCAACTGCAATCGCGATCGCGAATCAGTCAATTCCTGAGTATTTTTAGCAATTTGCGATCGCACTTGTTCTTGTTGCGCTTGCAAATTCTTTATTTCCGACTCCAACTGTTCCAAGCGCAACTGATGTTCGCGCAAATTCTGCTTCGCCTCCATCAATTCTTGACTGCGAGTTTTGACAGCAACAGCAGCGCGATCGATCGCAATTTTGCACCGTTCCAAAATCCGCTCAATTTCCTCAATACGTTCTTGCAAAGCAGCAATTGTCCGCGCTTCATCCCCAGCATCAATAGCATCAACCGTACCAAAATGCAAAGTAGATCTATTAGTAGAACTTCCCCCAGTCATCGCGCCGCTAGTTTCCAGAATTTCCCCATCCAAAGTGACAATCCGGTACTGTCCCAAATAGCGGCGGGCATCAGTAAGATTGCTAAACACCACCGTACTGCCAAAAACGTAAGCAAAAATCTCCTGATAGCGCGCATCGCACTCAATCAAATTCACAGCCGCATCCAGAAATCCAGCCGCCCGCCGCAAATTTTCATTCACCGAAAACCTGCCGCCTCTAATCTTATTCAAAGGCAAAAACGTCATCCTTCCCGCCCGTTTTTGCTTCAACAATTCGATCGCAGCAGCACCCACACTATCATTTTCCACCACCATATTACCCATGCGGCCGCCCGCCGCAATTTCCAGCGCCAACTGAAAGCGCGGCTCCACCCTGCCCAGTTGAGCCACCAAGCCACAAACTCCGCCAATTCCGCTTTGTGCGATAATTTTTGCAGTAAACGTGCCGCTCGCTTCTTGCTGGGCTTGAAACTGCACTTCTAGCTTATCTAACTTGCGCTGTCTTTCCCGCTGTTCTTCCAGCAAACGAGTTTGAGTTTCCTGTTGCAATTGCAATTCTTGTTCGGCTGCGACTACAATCTGATTCAGCGATTCTACTTGCAAAGCCGCAACTTTTTGGGTTTCCCCAAGACTTGATTGCTGAACTTTTTTTGCTGTAATTTCCTGTTCCAATACTTGCAGCGATTGGTTTTGTTCTTGAATTTGACTTTGCAGGCGATCGGCTCTTTCGCCAATAGTAGCTTGTTCGGTGCGCTGCGGCTCCAAAGTTTGCTGAATTGTCTCGATTTGGCGGTGCAGTTCCGTTTGTTGCTGTACCCAAACTTCGGCCGTCGAGGCGATCGCATTTGCAACTTCCCGACTCTGATCTAAACTTTGTTGGGCGGCGTCGCGCTGTTCCTGAAAAGTACCTATTTGAGACATCACATAGGATATTTCAATCTCAATTTGCTCCAAACTTTGCCGAAATTGCCGCACTTCTTCCTCAGTTTGTGCTATATTAGCCGCCATTTGTCCAGCAGTTGTTTCCAAATCCTGTTTGCGATTTTGGAGTTGCCGCCGTTCCGCTTCCTGAGTGGCAATACTTGCTTGCAAAGCCAACAATTCCGACTCGCCCAAAGCTTTAACGCGAGCATTCAGCGCGTCAAGTTCAGCGGTTGCAGCTTGAATTTGGGTGGTAATGGCTTGCAATTGTTCGGTGAGAGATGTAGAATTGCGATCGCCCGTTTCGATTTGTTCGCGCAGTTTCCACTCTTGCTTTTGCAACTGACGGAACTTGAGAACAATTTCCCACTGCGACTTCTCTTGAAATTCCGCCCGCAACTTTTGATATTTTTCCGCTTTTGCGCGATCGTTCGCCAGTCTATCGCGCTGAGAAATCAGTTCTTTTTCCACAATCCCGCTGCGTTCTTCAACTTCCTTAACTTCATCCAACTTCTGCCGTGCGAGAGAGATTTTGCGATCGAATTGAGCCACACCTGCCAATTCATCAATAATTTCGCGGCGTTCCTTAGAATTCATCGAAATAATGCTAGTAACGTCTCCTTGCAAAACAACGTTATAACCTTCGGGATAAATTCGCAAACGGTTAAGTTGTTCGTGCAGTTGAGTCAGCGTGCAAGGTGCGCCATTAATGTAATAATTTGACGTATAAGTTCCTTGACGAGTGACTCGGAGTTTGCGCGTCACACTCCACTCATCCGATTTTGGATTTTGGATTTTGGATTTTCGATTGTTAGCGAGTAGTTGTCCGTTGTTTTCTTGACTGGTGGCGATTTCTATTTCTTCGACTTCTTCAACAGATAACTCATCCGATTTTGGATTTTGGATTTTGGATTTTGGATTGGATGATTGTCCGTTGTTGTCTTCAGTTTCTGGAATTTCGACTGCTTCTACGTCTTCTGCTTCAACAGACTCAACAGACAAATCATCCGCTGCCTTTTCTACCTCATCCTCATCCTCATCTTCATCCTGAGCGAACCATTCATCACCCACATCTTCCAGCGCAAAAGTAGCAGTCACGCTAGCCTCAATCGTACCGCGCTTATTTTGGGCGCTGTTCACCAAATCCGGCAAACGTTCAGCCCGCATTCCCTTAGAAGTCGAAAGTCCCAGACAAAACAGCAAAGCATCGAGGATATTGGACTTCCCTGAACCGTTGGGCCCGGAAACCACAGTAAAACCAGGCAGCACGGGAATGGACGTTGTGCCGCCAAAAGATTTAAAGTTAGTTAGTTCGATCCGCTTAATGTGAACCATTTGCTAGCACTAACTTTGGCTCTAGGGTGTTGTCACAGGTTAGCACAGGCATTGGGGCGATCGACAACGTGCGAACTTCTCGGCATTGTCGATCGAGTTGACATCCTACACCTTTGTCGATCGTCCCATCGGCCCGTACTACAAAATAGCTTATTGAGAATAGCACCACATCTGCATCTCGATCGACAACCACAAACAAAAGTAAATCTTGATACAGATAACTCCATAGGACTTGATCGATATTATTCGTGCGATCGTAACCTGAAACCCTCACCCAGCCACAATGGGAGCAAGTATAATACCAGGAATTCTTAACATCCCCCCTGGACATATAAAAACTTTCCGGTAAAATCGAACCAAAATTAACTCAATTGGCGTAAGTCCCACGCTGTAATTGTACTCAATTCAGCATTGGGATATAAGCTAAGCAAGGTCTATGAAAAAAAAGCGACAATTTCCTCAAAAGTCTAAGATATAAGTGGTTGCGACCCACCCACTCGACTGCAAACAACAGGCTACAGTAGCAGTAAAATGCTTGGCCCCGGACAACTGCGAGAGAAAAGGGGAAAGAGCAGACCGCTGGTTGGTAAGGTACGTCCCACCATAAAATATAATCCAAGTTTGTTGTACGAAAATAGTTTTTTGCCTTGGGAAACAGGGCTTCTGCGTGGATTCCCTAGGTCGGGATAAAGGCCGTAAAAAGCCAGAGATGCTGTGTCAGACTTGGATCGTCTTCAGTGACGAATACCCAGAAATGGGTATACCCAACAGAGCAACGGCAAACGATACACGAAGCCCGAACTATAACGGTATTTCGTTTAGTTTGGGTATTTCACTAATGTATAAAGTAACGAAGCGCATTATGGAGGGCAAACCCATTACACCAGCTCAAAACTCATCTAACCTGTCCGCTTCACCAGAAAGCGACCAACAAGTATTACAAATTTGGGGTCGCCAGCCCCTGAAAGGACACGTCAAAATCAGCGGCGCCAAAAACTCGGCCTTAGTAGTCATGGCAGGAGCTATACTATGCCCTGACGATTGCCACATCCGCAACGTTCCCGCATTGGTCGATGTCGCCCGCATGGGGCAAATTCTCTCGGCTGTAGGAGTCAAAGTACAGCAGAATGGCGATACTTTAGACATCAACGCCAGCAACCTCCTGGATGCTCAAGCCCCCTACGAATTAGTCAGCCAACTGCGGGCGAGCTTCTTCATCATCGGGCCCCTGCTAGCGCGTTTGGGATTTGCCAAAGTGCCATTACCAGGTGGTTGTGCCATCGGCGCCAGGCCCGTAGAACTCCACGTTCGGGGCTTGCAAGCTCTCGGCGCCGAAGTCCACATCGATCACGGTACTGTTAACGCTTACGTCAAAGGGCCGAACCGCCGCTTGAAAGGAGCCAAAATTTATTTGGACTACCCCAGCGTCGGCGCCACTGAAACTTTGATGATGGCGGCGACTTTAGCGGAAGGAGAAACCGTAATTGAAAACGCGGCTCAAGAACCGGAAGTCGTCGATTTGGCGAATTTCTGCCGTGCGATGGGAGCAAAAATTCAAGGCGCGGGCACAAATACGATCGTCATTTCGGGAGTTGAGAAACTCCACGCGGTAGACTATGCAATTATTCCCGATCGCATCGAAGCCGGAACATTTTTATTAGCAGGAGCCATCACTCACTCAGAAATCAGTTTGTCGTCGGTAATTCCCGACCACCTGACCGCAGTTATTGCCAAATTGCAGACAATGGGGGCGAAAATTATCGTAGAATCCGACATTGTGCGGATAGTTCCCGGCAAAATTCACACCGCCACAGACATCGAAACTCTGCCTTACCCGGGTTTCTCCACAGATATGCAAGCTCCGTTTATGGCTTTGCTGACGCTGAGCGAAGGAGACAGCTTGATCAAAGAAACCGTATTTGAGAACCGCTTGCGCCACGTAGCAGAACTCAACCGCATGGGCGCCGACATTCGCGTTAAAGGCAATGTCGCCGTAGTGCGCGGAGTCCCAATGCTGTCGGGTGCGCCCGTAGTCGCAACAGATTTGCGGGCTTCGGCGGCTTTGGTAATCGCGGGACTTGCAGCCGATGGTGTCACCACCATCAGCAGCTTGCAGCATTTAGATCGGGGCTACGAGCAGTTAGAGATGAAACTCCAAAAATTGGGAGCCAAGTTGCGACGAGTCAAAGAGGGCACAGACCCGGCGACGGCTGAGGCTCCTGTCAATCTCGTGCGATCGAGTTTAAACTGTTAGTTAGTAGTTAGTGGTTATTTGTTATTGGTTGTCGGTTATTTGCGGTGCCCGCTCGCTTAGTCGAAGGGTCGAAGAGTTATTATTTATTAGTTATGAGAACTAATAAATAATAAATAACAAATAACAAATAACAAATAACCACTGCCAACTGCCCAATGACCAACTGACTAAAATGTTAAACATCCCCCTCATCGGTTTAAAAGCAGACCAGTTTCGGCACCCGCTGGACTTGGAAGCCACCAACGCGCTCAAACAACTGCCCGGACTAGATTTGATGGTGCGGCAGTTGCTGGGACAACTTGGCGAACAGTTTTTCATGCTCGAAAATCTGGCTTCCAGCGTCCTAGTCAGCGAAAATCAACTGCCGCACCTGCATCAATTGCTAGTGGATGCTTGCAAAACTCTGGATTTGGAAGTACCGCAGCTTTATGTCCGCCAGCATCCGATGCCCAATGCTTACACCTTTGCGATGCGGGGAAAACAGCCGTTTGTGGTGATGCACACTTCGCTGATTGATTTGCTCACCGACGAGGAAGTGAAAGCCGTAATCGCTCACGAGTTGGGACATTTGAAGTGCGAACACGGAGTTTATCTGACTCTGGCTAATTTAATTGTATTGGCCGCCGGTCAAATTTCGCCTTTGGGAACCGTATTCGCCCAGGGTTTGCAGACGCAAATGTTGGAATGGTTGCGCTGTGCAGAATTTACGTGCGATCGCGCCGCCTTACTCGCCACCCAAGACCCCAGAGTGGTAGCATCAGTGCTGATGAAACTGGCCGGAGGTTCGCCGACGTTAGCACCGAAACTGAATCTCGATGCGTTTTTGGCGCAAGCGCGGGCCTACGACGACCTCAGTAGCACGGAACTCGGGGAAATGCTCAAGCAAGCTCAAACGGCTCAGTTGTCCCATCCTGTACCAGTATTGCGCGCCAAAGAGATCGATCGCTGGGCAAGTTCAAAAAATTATGAATCTTTGCTTGCAGAAAGTCGATCGGCGTGTTATGATGGTGAAACCACCAAAAAGGGCGGGTGGCGAAATTGGTAGACGCATCAGACTCAAAATCTGACACCGAAAGGTATGAGAGTTCGATTCTCTCTCCGCCCATTGCTCAGACAGCTTATGGCTACGCCATTTAGGAATCTCACTCAATCTCTGGTTGATGATTTCCGCTCATTTTTCGCTCATCTCGTCTTTCAGTTTAACGAAAAAAAAGAGGCATAACCGCCCCTAATGTTAAGATTTATTACCCGCCCTTAACCGGACGGGTTTTGTTTTGCCTGCCCCCTATTCCGGCGCTGGCTAGCCAAGCTGGGAATAGAGGGAGAACAGGTACAAAAAACCGCCCGGTTAAGGGCGAATAAGGTTAGGGAGGGGGGGTTAGATGTCAAGGTGTAATCAAGGACAGTAAATCATCTATCTGTAGCCCATAAATTTCACTTACAAGTGCTAACGTCTCGGGCGTAATTCCGATTCTTACTAAAGCTTTGAGCGCACCTTCTAGAGGCAATTGGCGATTCGTCATGCTGTCTATTGTCGCGATACGAGTATTAGTTGCCTGATGCTTTGCATACACGGATTCATTCATTGCGATTGAGTGACCAAGAAAATGGGATACAAGCCCCGTCCTTTTAGGACGGCTTTTCTTGATTTCTAATATACTCTTTCAATACTTCTAAGGGTGCGGCACCAACGGA
>NZ_JAEQCF010000011.1:0-130985 GCF_020738625.1 Microcoleus sp. PH2017_09_SFU_O_A | reverse complement strand
TTTGATCTATATTACCTGTTTATCTTGCACTTTTTTCTCCCTCGCGCCATCTAAACCTATGCCACGCAATATGTGATTGATTTTTCAGCAAGCCCTACCATAACTGCCCGCAACAACGTAAATTTCTTGACCTTGTTGCGCGAGATTCCGCACCAGTTGTTCGACGTTATACCAAGCAGATGCTTGTGCGGGATCCTTTGAGTTCCCAAAAAATCGATTGTTGTCCACGCTTTGTGGAATCAAATTTGTTCCTAAAAAAGTAGCGAAGTTGTCTTTTTTGTGATTTGTTCGATCCCCTGAAGGAATTCCGTGACCTTGATCGAAACCCAAGCTGTAACCTTGAGGATTTTTATAGGAGCTAGTGTCAATTTTCGGCCATCCTTCTGGTAGTTGAGGATCCCCGACAAAGATCGTGGCGGGGCGGTCTAAATCACCTAGCCAGGATTTATTGACTTGCCAACTTATCCACGCAGGGTTGAGGGTACTGCGATCGTAAGATACTACGTATTGAGGTTTCTCAATTAGCAAGTTGGTGGTATTTGAATTGGTAAAGTTTGGTGGTTCTGAGTTGTACCTAGCTTCTGATGGATTGCCAAATTTAAGGTGATTACTCTTAAAGAAAACATCATCTAAATAAACCCTAGTATTCCCCTCAACTTCAAATCTTAGCTTGGCTACCTGACCTCGAAATCGATCTAGCTGATTGCTATCTACATGGAAAGTTTCAAACCCTCCTCTGCCAAAACCAATTTTGTCAATATCGCTTGCGTATGTCTCTAGTGAATTACCTGGATTTATTGCTAAATCGATTTCTTTGAGAAGATGACTGCCAGTACCAAGAATTGGTTGCCCTTGTGAATTAGTTTCCGGTTGAGTTTCCAACCAGACCTTAAGCTTTCCAGTGTTCCGATATGGCGCGTGGAGGTTAAACCGCAAGTCTCCCCATTCTGGCATCACAAAATAGTTGTGTACTATTTGTTTTGCCCCACCTAATCCCATTCTCAGAGCATAATTAGGCTGATTCTCATCGTATCCTATGGCATCTAAATAACCACTACCTATTAAGCCTTTTTCTAGGGTGTTCTCTTCTTGAACTCCGATTTTCAGCCAATCGACTAAGTGGGATTGTGAACCATCCTCAGATGAGCCATTAAATAAAGACCAGCCCGGGATAGTTTGAGCGTTACGTTGGAAAGCGATCGCATCAAAATTTCCATTAAACAAAGTCGGAACCGCATAATCACCCCGCATTCGAGTTCCGAAGGGCTTAGTGCTATCTGTGTAGGTATTATCTTCTAACACCGAAACCCGATTATTTAATTGAGAACCTCCACCTAAAACAGAGTTGAACCAACCCGTACCAATTCCTTCCCAAGGAGCTTTAGTATCGCCATGAGTTAAACTGGCATTCGTGTGATCAGGAGTGTACCAAGTCTTAGTAACATCAGCAATATTATTTTGCTCCAAATCGCCCAAGCGGCGGTAAATTGTGTCACCGTTTTCCGATGGCAGTTTGCTACCTGTGAGATTAGCAGTTCCCGCATACCAAGCCAAAGCCGCCCGATGGGAAGCACCTTCCCCGTCATCCGCCGTAAATCCAGCCCGCTCTCCTAAAGAAACATTCCAATCAGATTTCCAGTTCGTTCCAGAAAGTTCTCGCCCGTTAATTGTATTCCCAATACCCTTTGTTTGGTAGTAATTGTCAGCATAAGTGACATTATTCCACACCTTAATTTCCGGGTCGAGAATGTTAAGGTAAGGCCCAGAAAAAGAATTATTATCGTAATCGTAAGGGTCAATAGTCGTCATTTGCAGGTCGCGATTTGCCCGACTTGTACCTCCAGCATCAGGTAAAAACGTACCTAAACGCTGGACAATTTCACTATTAACAACAGCCCCCTGCCCGAAACCGATAAAGTGCAGTGGCGAGTTGAAAACCGCTCCTTGAGTGCGGATTAATTTACCGGTGCTATCATAAAGCTGACCTGGGCTACCGACACCACCACCCTTATTTAAATCCAATTGCACCATTGAAGCAAATAAAGTATCAGCCGCCGCCTCAGCAAAACCAGAATTATAAAGTTGCTTCGGCTCAATCCCATCCATCCCGTTCATCCCATCCATCCAATTAGCTAACAGCACTAAGGGTTTGCCATAGACAGGAGGCTGAAGGCTAGTATTAGATATCCAACTATTTCCTTGAGGAATAACAGACTGCCACTTACCAGTTGCCGACTGATATTTCATGACCGTACCGCCAGTATCAAAAATGTGTTTAGCAACTCCATTGATTTGCCCATCAATCAACTGGCTATTTTGGGAATTTCCGGGTTCTACACCCCGCGTTAAAACAGTAACGCTGCTGAAAGTATTACCACCAGAAATCGGAGTCGGCAGTAAAGTTTTAAACTTGTCGGTAACAACTTTTTTATCCCCTTTCTTCGTAACTGCTTCCACAGCCCAATGATATTCCTGACCCGCCGTCAACATTCGATCGCTAGAAAGAGTAAACTCCTTTGAAGAACCAGCCTTAGTTTTCCCATCCCAAGTCCACGTACCGTTTTCCCATTGAGCAGTCAGAACCCGATTCGGATTGTAATCTTTGTCGTCCTGCGAATTTAACCCATCCCACCTATCATCGGGCAACAAGCCCTTCCCTTGCGGAAAAACGCTTACATAAAGATTGACCTTCTCGACATCAGTATCAGGCTTAAAACCAGGAAGACCGCAGGGTTCATTCTCACCCTTCAAATCCCACTTAAAAGTAGGAGTTAAAGGATTGCTATCATTCTTGCTATCCCCGATCGGTCCTTTTAATTCCAACCAATTTTTAACAGAAGCGATCGCCAAACCTTTAGGATTTCCACCGATACCAATGGGAGCGCGTTTCGTACCATCCGGGATACCAAAACCAAAGTTATTAATCCAATTTCCTTCGATAATTTCGTAGTCGGCCGCAATACTGACAAGAGGGTTGATATCGTCAATAGGCACGCGGACGAGGTCGGCAGTTGTCGCATTTCGCTGATTGCTTGCCTGGAAACCCCAAGTATCCACACCCCTGTCGCGGGCGTCAAGCTTGTAATTACCCGGATTCTCTATAGCCTTAATCATTTGCTCAACATCGAAAACGTAGGAACTTCCTCCCAAACCGAAGGTGGGATAGGAAGCAATCAAATATTTGCCGTCACTCGAAAGCGCTAGGTTGTTAGTTAAGCTGCCCGGAATCGGTCGAGTCGCAGCCACCAATTGAGGATTGGGCCCCAGTGGGTTTGCGATAATGCCTATATTTCCACCCTCGCGCGTATTTATCTTTGCCCTAGAGTTGCGGCCGGCAACAAACGCATATTTCCCGTCTTGCGTTACTGTTACAGCCACTGCCTCGTTGACATCAAAATAGTCAGTGGCCACGCCCAGCGACAAAGGAGCGTAATCGACTTTAGCCCTAAAATTGAGGGGGTCATCAGACTCAATTTCGAGCACTCCGAAGCCCTTGCCGTCATCTTGAAGCTTTATCTGGTCCCCATTACTATCTATGGTAAGGACACTAGCAAGCCCGTTGGTAAACACCATTTTCTTGGGGTCGGAAGTAGCAGCTATGCCCTCTGTCTCCGATAGGGTGGGAATTACTTTAATCTGCTGGTGCCACTTCCGCTCGTTAGAGCCCTGAGCGCTCGGTTTGTCGGCGGGGTCAATGTTGACAGCGTAAATGCGGCGGTTAGGTGTTTGTTCGTTATTGTCGGAACCAGTAGCGAACAGTCGGCGCCCGTCGCTGCTGATAGCCAACTGGCTCAGTCCCAGGGGTGATGTGACGTTAATTGTCTGGATAACAGTATGATAGGTTGCTGAATTCGGGTTGATGTCGAGGACGTAGATGTTGGGGCGATTTTGGTCGGCAATGTAAGCGTAATTGTCTTTGGGGTCAATGACAATACCTTGCGGGCGAGCTCCCTGGGGCAAGGCAATCCCATCCACAGTTGCTGTTTGTGGATTAGTATCTATCTCTCGCAGTGCCATCAAATCCACTACCGAAACGCGGCCGGTATTCCGCATAGTCACGTAGGCGCGGGTAGCATTGTTGGTAGGGGCGATCGAATCGGGCCATTCTAATGGAATAGTGGGATCGCCTAGGAGAATGTTAACAGCAACCGCCAAGTTATCACTGGTCCGATTTTCAACAGTCGATGCAGCATTTCTGAGGTTGATAACGTTGATTCTGTCGCTCGAACGTTCTGCTATCAATCCCCATTCAAGGCAGGTAGGGGCGAGGCGGATATTTTCTTCACTTTCGAGTTCCACAATCTCGTAATCTGCCCCTCCGTGCCCGAAGCGCTTTTTCTGCTTTCTCGACACTACAATGCTGGATTCGCCGAGGGGTACGGTAATCGGAATTTTGACAGCAATTTTGTAGCTATTTTCTCCCAAATCGGTGTTTTTATCCGGTATCAATGTGCCTGGATAAGTTTTGTCGCCGACGCGGAAGCTGACTGTTAAGTCTTTAAATTCACCGCCTAAATCATTGGAATTATTCAGGAAGTTGCTGCCTGTCAGGACGACGGTTGGTTCGCCATTTTCCAACTTATATTCAGCGGATTGAAGCACTGGAGGTGCGAAGGGGTCTGCTGGGAATAGTGTGGGTATGTTTAGAGTGGCTGTGACGCGGGGAATCCCTTCTGGATCGAGTTCAACACCCGCCGGAGTGACTACAGGTAAACCGACTTCAGGAATGGCAATAATTTTCAATCCAGATTTCAGGTATTTAGCCAAGTAAGCCAGCAGTAAAATTGTAGCGGCGAATTGAGCTGTGGTGACGGCGGCTATACCGATTAAACCGGCATTGGCTGCTAAAAAGCTGTTTTGGAGACCGACATTTGTTGAGAGAAGGGAACCATTTGGGAGACCGACATTTGTTGAGAGAAGGGAACCATTTATATTGGAGGTGGTGAGCAACTTTTCCAATGCCAACTTCTGTAACTCCAGGTCCGGCATTGCTATCATCGCTATTTCGGCAGTCTCCAAAATACCGGTAAATGGTGGAGAATTAGTGCGAATAGTACCGCTGGCATCGACTACACCGGATTCTTGAATCAGCCAAATTGGGGAATAAATATTGTTAGCATCCGGCAGCGAACCTTTTCGCAGGAATAAAATTTCGGTACCAGGAGATAAGCCGGCAGGGGCAGGAATTGCTAATTGAGCGGGAATTTTCAAGGAGTTGTCGCCCAAGTCTAAATTGAAGCCTCCGGCGAACTGCAAACCGTCGGGAAGTTGTAGCGATAGATCATTGCTGGTTAGAGATGTCAAGCTAATAGCTGTATTTTCGGCAAGAGCACCGGGCGGCACCATCACAATTGAACCGTCACTGCCAGTAACTGCACCGCCATTTACTCCTAAAATTGTTCCGGCGATGGCGGGAAGGGAGACTCTTACTGGCACGACTTGTTCGGCGGCTCCGTGAATGACAGTGACGTTAGTAACTCCTTCTTTTATAGCGGTAATAACGCCGTCTGAATTCACTTGTAATAGGTTGGAGTTTCCGGGGAAATAGCGAGTTCCTGTAGAGCCGAATTTCAGATCGGGGGATTTGATGATATTTTCAATTCCTACTAAAAGCGAGCGTCCCATTCCGGCTGTCATTGTGACTGCTTTGGGATAGACATTCAAACCGTTAATCTCAGCTAGTGCTCCATTAAATTCTGCATCGTTGGTTGGGGCTGGCAATTTTCCAACTCGCACCGCTGTTACTGCTTGCAAGTTATTTCGAGATGCGCTCAAAATCGAAGTGCCGTTGACCAAACCTGTCACTTTACCCGTTGGATCAATTGGTGCTACTTCTGGATTTATTGAAGTGTAAGTTAGATAAGAATCTGGCAGGACTACACCTTTTTGGTCGGCAAAATCTCCGAGCACAATCAATTCCGTATTTTCTCCTGCATCCAGTCGGGGATTGCGCTTCACAAAATCTAGATTTAGCAGAGGAACATCGCTGACGTTGACTGTCACCCGCGCGGGCGTTGAACTCCCAAAAGCGTCGCTGGCAAGGAAATCAAAGCTGGCAATACCGGAGAAACCGGATGCTGGTTTAAACGATGCTTTGTTAGTTAAGGGATTGAAAATTACTGTGCCGTTTACTGGATTGAGGACGCTAATTGTCAGAGGGTCGCCCTCTGCATCTGTGGCAAGATTGTCTAATGAAATAGTTGTCTCTAATTCTGTATAAGTCCGAGCGCTTGTCGGCGAAACAACGGGCGGATTGTTGTCAGAATTCGGGGGATTGGCTTCGGCGAGCAATTGTTGTCCTAGGGGAGTATTTCGCCATTCTTTGTCAGGGTTGATGACTGTATCTAGCAGCGGTGCGTTTCCGGTTGCGCCACTAATTTTAAAGATTAGGTCATTGTAATCTCTGTCTGAGTTAGCGGATGACATATCTTCGAGGGCAAAGGTGTTACCGCTGCCCGTAATGTCGGCTATTTGTAGCAGATGAGCGGTATCGTTGGGATTGGCTGTGGCGATACTGAATAAGGGACGGTTTTCGGGAAACAAATCCCACAGCCAGGAGTATTGGAGGGATGATTGTACTGTACCGCTGGGTACGAACATGACGGCAAAAGTGTCTCCAGGGGTCATGTTGAAAGTTTTGATACCCTGATATTCTCCTGAACCGAAGTCGTATTCTCCCGGCATCGAACCGGTGAATTTTGCTCCTTCTGTACTGTCGCGGATTACAATGTTTCCTAATGTGGAATTAGTTAGGACTCTCCTAGCAGCTTCGGCGATGAATTCTGGAGTACCAGGTGTAAATGCTTCCATTCCTGAAAGACTAAAAATGCCGATTTCGCCAGTAAAGTAGCCGCCGTCAAATACATAGTCAAATTTGACTTGTCCTTGGTTATCTACAAGGAAAGTGCCACTGGGTGAATTGGCTGCTGCTGTTATTGAGAGATTTGTTGAGGGATTGGTATTGCTTTGGAAGTCGCCAGTACGCTGTGTTGAATTGGGTTGAGTGTCTGCAATATTGTCTGAAAGTTGAGCAGATTCTTCGGTTGCTGACAGTAGCCAACCGCTTGTCATCTCTGCGGATTTGGGCGCAATTTCAGGATCGGAATACGCTGGTAAAACAGCGACAGTTTCTGTGGGATTTGAATTGCTATTATAATTGTTTGAAGTGAGTTTAGGTGGGGATTTAAGAGTTGAGGGTGAAGCGCTTGTTTCGACTTCTGCTATCTGTGTCGTAACTGCTGCTGTCTCTGATGGAGTTGAGAAGAGTGCTGGGCTTTTCTCAGTTTCTAATTCCGCTGCTGTGAAGGAAACAGTAATGTTCCGTTCGATTGTATCAGCAGTGAATTCTGCTGTCGATACCGAATCGGTTTTTGTTGGCAATTCGCTTTCAATTTCTGATGTTATTTCAGGAAAAACGCTCTCATTTTCTACCGTAGCCGAATCGTTTTTTGTGGGAATAATTGACTCAATTTTTATTGGCAATTGTTCGGGTACGGTAGAAACGTTGGAGTTGCTTTGTTTGGGTAATTGTTCGCCAACGTTAGAACTGAGTAAGTCTATTTTTGCAGGAGACTTTTCCGCAATTGGAGCGATAACTGACTCTGTTTCTGCGGGAGGTTGAGAGATGCTGGAAGTTGCATCTTTGTCGGTTTTGATTAATTCAGCATCTGCTGATTGACTGACAATAGATTCTGTTTTAACTGGCTGTTTAATTTCCGAAACTGAGTCAGTATTGTTCGGAGTTTTTTCTGGGGTGTTAACTGCTGCTGTTGCTGTCGTCACCGTTACATTTTCACTGGCTGCTGTTTTTGGTATTGCAGCAGGTTCGATTTTTAATGGGTCAACTTTTCCTGTATCATTCTGTTTGTCAGTTAAAGATTGAGTGGCGGTTTGTACTGGCTTTTGTAAATCGGTTGATTTGACTTCTGCACTGATATTAGTGTTAGGTAAAACTGGGTTAGATGTGGCTGGGATTAATGGGGCTGTTGGGGGCTGTGTTGTCGGTGACTGTTGAGAATCTGAAATGGGTTTTTCGGTCGGTATTGCATCGACTTTTGGGGATTTTTTATCTGAGTCTATTTTGGCGGCAGCTTCGGTAATAGGAAGCTGTTTGTCTGAGTTTTTTGTTTCTGAAGTCTGGGCAATTGGAGCTTTTTTATCGGAGTCTATTTTGTCAGAAACTTCGGCAGTACGAGATTGTTCGCCTGAGTTGGCTTTCTCCACAATTGTGGAGTTTTGAGATTGCTTGTCTGAGTCTATCTTGTCGTCAGTTGTGGCAACTGGGGACTGTTTGTCTGTAGAGGTTTTATCAGTTGAGGGAATATTTGGACTAGCCGCAACAGTTTCGGTTGAATTTGTTACTGCAATTTTCTCGGATTTTTCTGATGAAGTTGTACTGCGATCTGGTATTATGGTTGATGCAGTTGCAGGTGATGTTTTTTTCGGCTCAGAGCGATCGGTTGATACAGTTGCAGGTGATGTTTTGTTCGGCTCTAAGTTGTCAACCGTTGATACAGTTGCAGGTGATGTTTTATTGGGTTCTGAATCACTTTTGAGTGTAGCCCCTGACGATAAAGATGTTTTGTTATCTTCGGGTTTTGAACTCGTTTCAGGGGTTGCGGGTAATGGTGTTTTTTCCGAAGCTTTTTCTAAGTTTGTGGATGTAGTTATAACGGGTAATGTTTTGTTATTTTCTTTTTCTGAGTTGGCAACTCCGGTTGGGAGTAATTGTGTTTTATTTTCAGGTAATTTATCACTTGCAGTGGTTGTAGCAGGTGTGGTTTTATTAATTTCTGAGTTACTGACTAACGAGCTGATTGCAGGTGGGTGAGGAACGGGTTTATTAGAGTCAAAAGGCTCGCTATTTGAGGCAGTTGGATTCGGGTTTGTCAGGGGATCTCCTAAGTCCGAGTCGAGTTTGCCAATTAGAAGGTCAATTTCAGAAGTGGTTGAATCCCTGGAGTAGCTGTTAGTTTTGGTGGCACTGGTTTTAGCAGAAGGTATGCTGTTAATATCGGAGGCTTTGTTAGTAATAAAAGCATCGGTTTCGGCTCGAATGAATTCGGATTGTGGCGGCTTTGCGGTTTCTATTAAGTTAGGTTGTTCAGAGTTTGATGAAGATCCGGGAGTTTGATATAATAAGGTTTTGTTAGTCTGAATTCCCGGCAGTTGTGGGGCAAAAGTTGGGGCTAGTCCGGGAATTAAGGATTCCACTTCTGTTAAAGGTTCTCTAATCGGGTCGGTTAAAGGCACTCTGGACACTCCTTGAAAAATGGTTAATTTCTTTTAAATCATTATTCAGCGGTTACTCATCATTATCGGGTAGACTCGATTATAAAGATATTCGGAAAAATACAGAAGTTCAGAGTTTTTTTGATGTTGCTAGTCTGTTATATTTGCCGTATATTTACTGATAGTTTTTAAAGTTATGCTAAATCTTTATGAAGGTAACTTTTTTCAGGCAGGAAAATACTTAAATAACCGATCGCACATCCGGTCTCTCTCTATTACTATCGGCTTGAAGTATTATTAATCCCAGATGTTGCACCAATATCAATAAGGGGCTTTTTTGTGGGTGGGGGCGGGTTTATTTAACCTGTCTGCACCCCTTAAAGCTTTTGGTGAACCCGCCCCTACAGGTTTTTGATTGCGGGTACGATATCTGGGATCGATACTCACCCGTCAGGAAATCGAGCTCTTGTTTAACGACGGTTTGCCCTGGATCGCGATCGCGCCCTCTACAGTTAATTGTCAGCCCCTTCCCCGATCGCAAACTTTCCTTCCCCGAACCCTTCCCCTTGCTCTCGGCTTCCTGTAAAGTAAATAATTGTAAAGAAATATGAGTTTTCTCTTATCCTCTGGTTAAGACCGCCAGCTAACATTCACAATTAAGACCCGGATTAGAATTTCCTATGTCACAGCTTTTCCCCCGCAAATTTCTAGCCTCTGCTGTCGCCTTTTTTCTGGCTTTGTCGGTGTGGACGATCGCACCTGCGGCCCATGCTTTCAACAATCCCGATTTGTTGCCGAAGACTCAGACGCCGATCATTGATTTAGCTAAAGCCCTTACGGATATTGAAGAAGAGGGTTTGGCAAAAAATTTAAACGCCTTTGAAGCCGAAACCGGTTGGAAGCTGCGAGTGCTGACTCAGTACGATCGCACGCCCGGTTTGGCTGTGAAAAGTTATTGGGGCTTAGACAATAAAAGTGTATTGCTAGTTGCTGACCCGCGCGGTGGCAATTTACTAAATTTTAATGTGGGCGATGCGCTGTATCCACTGCTGCCGCGGACTTTTTGGGTGGAACTGCAAACCCGCTACGGCAATCAGTTTTTTGTGCGGGACAATGGCGAAGATCGATCGATCATTGAATCTTTGGAGTCGATAGAAGGCTGTTTGCGTCAGGGCGGTTGTCGCGTAGTTCCAGGTTTGCCGAGGGAACAGTGGGTGCTGACTTTAATTACGTCGGTGCTGGGCGGCGTGATCTGCGGGTTTGCGGCTCAGCCTCGGAAACCGGGAGACGGTGTGTCTTGGCAGTGGGCGCTGATTTTTTCGCCGCTGTGGGGGATTCTGTTTTTGGCCTTCGGAATTGGGCCGGTGGTAACTCGGACTTCTGATTGGTTGCCTTTGGCCCGAAATGTTGCCGGTTTTGCGATCGGGGCTTTGGTAGCATTCTTGACTCCAGTATTGGGCAAGTCTCCTTCAGAAGAAAGTTAGTTTTTGATGAGTCATTAGTTATTAGTCATTAGTCATCAGTCATCAGTCATCAGTCATTAGTGTGACTCTTGGCGCTCTTTCATCACTCTCGAAAAATAAAAACCGCATCCAATCAATGAAACCCTACTAAATGGACAATTAGCGATCGCTTGGGCGATCGGAACCCATGCCTTGAACCCCGAGGGTGAAAGTCCTGCTCTATAAGACTTTCAGCTTTTACCAAAAAATGGGGTCTAAAGCCCCGTGCTTTGAGTATCGGCTTTTGGTATAATTATATTGGTTGGAAATCCCATGGTGGTGGCTTGTTAAGACTCCTTGAACCAGAAAGCAGAGTTGATATCTGCCAAATATTGGGTAGCGAAAGCCAAGAAAAACATAGCTAGGGGAAATAAGTTAAGTACCCAAAGAAACAAAAGCCATGATTAATTTAATCTAACAGTACCTAAGGGCATTAGGAATCTGCCTCGTTCGAGGGAAAGCATGGGGAGAAGACTGCCTCTACTATCAAAGGGAAGCCTGATATAGCAAGCCGACTTCTGTGAACCATGAATTAGAATCCCCGTCCGCGACGGTCGGGGAGTATGTCAAGGAATCTGGGGACCGCAACCAAGTTAACTCGTGAAAAACCCGGTTTCTCTGCCTCGCGCGCAAGTCCAAAGAAACCGGGTTTTTCACCTTTGTTGTCGGCTGTAACGAAGTATTGCTGTGAAAAAACCCGGTTTCTAGACACCCTGCGTAATTTCTGAAACCCTTGATTAGACTGCTTCTTCCTTCTTCCTTCTTCCTTCTCCCCTCTTCCTTCTTCCTTCTTCCTTCTTCCTTCTTCCTTCTGTTATGACTAAAAGCTGGTAAGCTGATACCTGACAACACACAGGCGACAGCTATCCAACAAATGGAATGGCACGTAAGCGATGCCCAGAGTCTGGGATTAATCGATAATGAAATTGGCGACCACGGTTTTTCTGCGGCGGAGTACGAAATAGTCCGCCGTGTGATATATGCGACTGCTGATTTTGAGTACAAGTCTTTAATTAGTTTTTCCGATCAGGCTTTGCAAGCTGGGGCGGCTGCTTTGGCTGCACGAACTACGATCGTAGTAGATGTGCCGATGGTACAGGTGGGCATTACGCCGCTGATCCAAAGTACCTTTGCGAATCCGGTTTACTGTTCGATGGATGCTTTGACGCGCCCTCAAAAGGAACGGACGCGGGCTGCTTGGGGGATTGAAACTTTGGCTAGACGCTATCCTGAGGGGATTTTTGTGGTTGGCCAGGCTCAAACTTCTTTGTCGGCGCTGGTGGATTTGATTGAGGCTGAGGAAATTCGACCGGCTTTGGTGATTGGAACGCCTTCGGGGTTTGTCGGGGTTGACGTGGCTAAGTCAAGGCTGCACGATTCGATGGTTCCTCATATTCGGATTGAGGGGCGCAAGGGTTCGGCGGTGGTTGCTGTGGCGATTGTTAACGGTTTGGTGGATTTGGCTTGGCAGGCCTATGGCCAAGAGGGGAACAGTTGATCGGGTTTATCAGAATTTAAAGCCGACTCGCAGAGGTTCCATTTGTTAAGATACTACTCTTGGCCATCGATGCTCTAAGCTTCGGTTGTTTCGAGGCCGAATACTCGATCGAACACTTTAGTCACTTTATAGCCGGAATCTATGGATTCGAGCGGGTCTTTCCGCAATCGGTGGCGCAAACACAGAGTCATTACCTTGCGAATATCGTCCACAGTGACTTCTGTTCGGCATTCTAAGGCGGCGTAAGCTTTCGCGGCCCGATTTGTGACCAAATCGCCTCGTAGCCCGTCTACGTCCAATTCCGCACAGACTTGGGAAATTTTGACTCGCAAATCGCGATCGAGATTTACGGATTTTAATCTTTCTTGGGCTTCCACCAATTTCTGCTGCATATCGTCTTGTTGGTGCTGATATTTGGCGAGAAACTCGGGCGGATCTTGGTCAAAACTCGATCGTTGTTCGACAATTTCTACTCTCAGATTAGGATCTTTTACAGTGCGAATTTCTGCGTGCATTCCAAATCTGTCAAGCAATTGCGGCCGCAATTCTCCTTCTTCTGGATTCCCGGAACCAATTAAAATAAACTTAGCTGGGTGGCGGATTGAAATCCCTTCTCTTTCAACTGTATTCCAACCGCTGGCGGCGGAGTCGAGCAAAACATCGACTAAGTGATCGTCGAGCAAATTGACTTCATCGACGTAAAGAATGCCGCGGTTAGCTTTAGCTAAAAGGCCTGGTTCAAAAGCTTTAACTCCTTCGGACAAAGCTTTCTCAATGTCGATCGTACCGCACACTCTGTCTTCGGTAGCGCCGAGTGGCAAGTCTACCATTTGTACTTTTTTGCGGGCGATCGGCATTGTACCGTGATGCAAAGTGCGATCGCGCACTTCATCGCTCATCAAATCTGGATCGGTGGGATGGCTGTTAAAAGGATCGTCAGCCACGACTTCAATTTCTGGCAGTAAATCTGTGAGGGCGCGGATTGTGGTAGATTTGCCTGTACCGCGATCGCCCATAATCATCACTCCGCCAATTTTGGGATCGATGACATTCAAAAGCAGCGCCAGTTTCATCTCTTCCTGGCCAACAATCGCAGTGAAGGGAAAAACAGCGCGGCGGGCTGGGGTAGCGGTAACGGTTGGCAGAGCGCCCGCATTTAGGTTATTGCTGACTTCGGCAGTAGGACTCACAATAAATTCTTTACTCTAATGACAGTCCTCTATTGTGACATACAGGGGTACATTAGTCGATCGAAGGTTGGCGATCGTCATGCCGAGTCGGTTTACAAAAGCTCATACACTCATATAATATCTTGTAAAGTCCGTCAAGAGTTATAATTATTGAGATATTTATCTATCTATTTCATTGGCAGATATTGGCTGAGTGATTCTATCTAATTAAAAGTTGAGTTCCTCTATGTTAATTGATTTTTCAGTCACTAACTTTAGGTCAATTAAAGAAGAGCAAACATTAAGTATGATTGCAGACTCTTCCAGCAGGAAGAATGAGAATACTTTTGTGCCGATCGAAGGCAATAAACTGCGATTGCTTAACTCGGCTGCGATCTATGGAGCCAATGCTTCTGGTAAATCAAATATTCTCAAGGCTTTACATAGACTTATTTCCTATATTCAGACTCTCAATATTGATGTCGATCATAAAATTCCTTATTACGAACCATTTAAGTTAGATGAATCGCGATTAAGCCAGCCTTCTATTTTTAAGCTGAGTTTTATTCTTGAAGGAATTATGTATGACTATCAAATTGCTTTTGATAGTCGAGAAGTTCATCACGAACAGCTAGATTTTTACCCTAAAAAAAGAAAGTCAAACTTATTCATTCGTACAAAAAATGAGGTCAAACGCGGTGATTATTTTCAAGACAAGCGCTCTTTTTCAAATAAAGCTTTAACTAAATATCCTTATTTATCAAAAGTCGCTCGTGAAGAACATGAACAAATGCAAAAAATCTATGAATACTTAAAAACCTATGCTTTTTTCCCAGCCTATGATAATCAAACAAAAAAATCATTAATACGTCATGTCAACCAATCATTACAAGGAGATGAAAAACTGAAAAAGAAATTAAGTAAGCTCATCCAAATTGCCGACACTCATATCGATAGAATTAATATTGAGGAAAAATCAATGACTTCTGAATTTGATGAAGAGATGCCAGAGGATATTAAAAATTTAATAATGAGTGATAAATATGAGGTATTTGCAGTTCACAAAACATTTAAAAATAATGTGTTTACTGGTGAAAGTGAATTTTCATTTTTTCATGAAGAATCAATAGGAACTATGACACTTTATACTATTGGCACTCTAATTTTATTTATTTTAAATGAAGGTCATATTCTAGTTATTGATGAATTAGATAATAGTTTACATCCCAAACTGTGTAAGTTTTTAATTAAGTTATTTCACCATCCGTCAACTAATCCCCGTAATGCCCAACTAATTTTTGCTAGCCATGAAACTACATTGCTCGATCGAGAATTGTTAAGAAAAGACCAAATATGGTTTACCGAAAAAAATAAATATGGTGAAACACAACTCTTTTCTGCCCAAGACTTTGACAAGGTAAAAGGTGATGAACCTTTTGACCAATGGTATATGCAAGGTAAATTTGGTGGTCAACCTAATATTAAAGAAGTTGAATTTATGTTTGGTGATGAATAAAAAAAGAGAGAATAAACGAAAACAGTTAAAGCAGTCGATCTACATAGTATGTGAAGGAACTAATACAGAACGAATTTACTTTGAGGAGATTGCTCAACAAGATGATGTGTTTGAGAAATATGCGGTCAAAGTTTATCCAAGTGAAGAAGACCAAATCAAAGCAGCAAAAAAAGAAGGTGAATCTATTAAAACAGATGCGATGAATCTGGTCAAACTCGCCAAACAAGAAATAAATAATTATGATGAAGTTTGGGCAGTTTTTGATAAAGATGGTTATACCAAACACGAACAAGCATTTTCAGAAGCCAAGAAACATGGTGTGAATCTTGCTTTTTCAAGTATTGCCTTTGAGCATTGGATTTTATTGCATTACGAACAGTATCGAACTGCTTTCCCTAAGTCCTAAAATGTTATTGATTACTTGGAACAATCAGATTATTTTACAGGCTATGCTAAAAAAGCAGATATTTTAATTTATTCTAGACTTAAAAGCCTGACTAAAACAGCTATTGAAAATTCAGCATGGTTACGGATGAAGATGGCACAAAATTTAGCTGCTTGCGATCATAAAATCTATGAATTAAATCCTTATACCACTGTAGACAAGTTAGTCATAAAGCTTTTAGATTTGAATCCTGTAACCTATGGAGTTATTAACGAAACACAGAAAATTAGCGATATTAGTATCACGGTTAATGCTGTTCAGCACAACTGTGGAATAATAAAGTTGAGTGTTAGTATTCTCAATGACAAAAACATTACCTATTTAGTTAACAATGACAGCGGTCACTTTTATATAAGAGATGAAGATCAAAATAAATTTCAACTTGCTCTTGATAATCCAATAATAATTGAACCAAGTTTAACTCAAGATATTATCTTAAAGTTTGAAATATTTTCCGCAACGGGGACTTTAAGATTTCATTTTAGTCCTAAGCCGAATGAAATACTAATTATTGCCCTTGACAATGTAACTGAACTGTAAAAAAACTATCACCCTGACAACAACTCGCTATCTCCCAGATAACCAACGCCTTTCTTGCGTCAGCCAAACTACCAAAAATTGTTCCGATGATAGCGCACGATCGCACTTACCTCCGATCGACTTTCAATTTTATAATCTTGGACGCAGGAGTGGTCAGAAACCGGATTTTTTCGAGAATACTCGATCGCAGTGCACAGACTCCGCCAAAAACCCGGTTTCTTTGGTAAATGCGTAAGTCTGTTTCTGCAAAACCCAAGCGCAACTAAGATTTGCGGCATTTACATGACAAATTTGGGCGGGCAGGATGCCCACCCCACAAGAGTTTGCAGCAAAGTTACCACCGATGTTAACTCAGGGTAGATGGTAGAAGAAGGGCGATCGCGCAACCCTAATGTAAACTAATGTAACGCTTTTCCGGATTTTGCATAAAAACCTCAAGTTCCCACAGATATATATTTGAGGGCATTTTCCAGCAACTATTTTTCAGGGGTACACATGGCTGAACTTAACATCGGGGCATTGACTGACAGCAAAACCTACACAGGTAGTGTTGACAGTAAAAATATTTTTGACCTTTATCCATTTAACATCAAAAATCCCGGAAGTTTGCAAGTTAAAGAAGGCAAAGTCGATTCTGGCTGGCTGGAGAAGGTTCAGGAGATAGATCGCATCTTCCCTGAGATTAATTATCGCATTTATCGATCGCTTGAAGTTACCCAAAACAGATGCAGACGGCGGTTGAAACCGCGTCTACACGAACAAAGTCTGCCTCCGCAGACTGAAGAAAATAACGTAATTTTAACCGCTAGGTCTTCTTATCTTTTTGTTCGTCTTTTCTTCCACAATAAACCCATTCCCGCCGCCACAAACGTACCAGCCACCGTCATCGGTTCCGGCACAGGTTCATACTCATAAGTTACACTAGCAGCAATATCCGCCGACACCTTACCGCCAAAACTACCTCTAGCAGGACTCCCCAGAATTTGAGTTAAACCAGTTGTCGCCACACCAGCAGTAAAAGTATCACCATCGCAGCCAGTTAAAGCACTCAAAAACTGCGGCAAATCATAACTTTTCGACACGCTACCAGAACCAAAACCGCTAACACTTCCCGTACCACCGCTAGCAATCTTCGTTTCCGGCGGACTAGCCAAAACACTCAAAGTCAAATTCGGGTCAGTTTTCAACAGCCGAATATTCACAGCAATATTAGCATTAGTTGCTGCCGTTCCCGTAAAATCTCCAGTCAAAGGAGTAATGCTGACACTATTATTAACAGTAGACTTAACCGTAACATAAGCCTTCAACAGAGTACCCAACAGCGAATTAAACTTCGGCAAAACCACATTCGTACTGCTATTTAACGGCTGCGAATCCAGATTCACAGTATAAGTTTGACTCAGAGTAGCAGCTTCTACGGAAAAACATTGACTAACAACCGCAAAACTCAAACTTCCGCCAACAATTCCCAACCTTTGACAAACATTCATATCAGTAAACCCCTAACTAAAAAAATCAACAACATTTTGTGGTACGGGCGTCTCGCCCGTGATTAATCTGCGGTTAAAAACTCCAAACCCGCAAAACCCAGTTTCCCAGCAAGGAGATTAAATAACTCAAAGCAAAAACAGTATAAATGATACTCAAAGGCGCATAAGCTGCCAAAACCAATCTATCACTTGATTCTGCCTCAATCTCCTCCCTCCGCAATAAATCCATATAAAAATCAAACGACTTTTGACGCAGATTGTTAATGCCAGTTCCTGCCACTAACAAATAATAACCATCAAATCGGTTGAGGGGATTCAAATTAATTGCTACAGTCAGCAAAGCCGCCACCATCAATAAATAACTAATTTGATGACAGACAGGATTCGACTGCGAAAACAGCCAAACCCAAACAGCAAACGCCCAAATTGTTACTTGAATCAAAACTCCCGCAGCCACGACTAAAACCCGCTGTTTTCGCTTGACTAAACTGTATTGGTCGCTAGTATCTGTATAACATCCAGGAATGAAACACATAAATAACAATCCAATTTCTTTAACAATACCGCCGTAATGTTTGAGCGTGAAAGCATGACCGAGTTCGTGCAAAGATATTACCAGGATTGTCAGCAACACAAATGTGATAATAGTCTCAATTTTTCCGGCTGTCCACAACTGCTGGTGCGAGACAACAACTTCCGCCGAGGAACCAAACCAGGCTGCTGCGGAAGATGCGATGAAAGCGCACAGGAAAAATCCAAACTCCCACGTCCAAATCCAGCGCAATTTGTCGATATGCTGCGACAGCCAGACATCGGGATTGACTAGGGGAATTGTGAAAGATAGAAGATTGAATTTGGCTTTCGGGGCTTTTGTGCCTTCTAGCATTCCCGTTTGTGCTAAGCTTCTCAACAGATTTTGCACATCTTCTAAATCGATGTTGTATTCAGCGAGAGTGTTAGTTACGGGTTGTTTGCTTAGTTGCAAGATTACCTGTTTGTCAAAGTCGTCAACTTCCATGAAAGTCATGTCTTCGGGATTGCGAAGTATCCAATGACCGTCTGGATGAGCTATCCACTGCACCGCTGATTTGAGTTCCATAGCATATTGTTACTTTGGCTGACAAAGTGCGATCGACTAAATAAGAATTATGCCTTGGTAGGCTAAAAGATCGATCGCCCCTAGCGCCTGTTTTCAAATTTCCCCTTTCCCCGTTAAATTCAGATCCCCCTAAATCCCCCTTAAAAAGGGGGACTTTGAGGAGGACGGCTTTTGTTGTCCCTCTTTTTTTAGAGAGCAAAAGTGCGATCGCCCTAAATCTTGCTGAAAACATAAATTTTCCAAGCAATATGTGCCCTGTTTCAAAGAAGCAGGGAAACGGGAGAGTAGTTTTTGAAGAAGCTTTGGTGATATTTGCTAGGGCTTCAGACCTCATTCCAAATTTCACCTCTCGGTTCATATTATCAGAAATCATAAAAAAAGCAAGGGCAAATTCTAACTATTTTTGGAATGTAGCGCTGGCGGCCGGAAACCGGGTTTTTTATCGATTTTAAAGGCTGCGATTCCATATTTTCGTAAAAACCAGGTTTCGGAGTCAGTCCTAATTTAAGTTGGCAAAAAAACTTTACACAAACTTTACAATCGAAAGAGGGTTTTTGGTGTAGGATAACCGTGAAGAAGCAAGAAAAACCGAAAAATTAAGCATTGACAAAGTATGAGCTCAATCGCCAACGAGACCGTTAGCAAAGCGCGGCAGATGTGAAGCGATCGCCAATACGTAAAATTTGTTAACTTTGCGTAGTTTTTCAAACAAACAGAAATTTTCAGATTATTACTTACAGATTTTTGTCAAGTAACGATTTTGGTTGAATGCGGGAGGCATTCGATCGAGTTCGTGCGATCGAAATTCATATTAATCAAGGTGGAAAGATTATGGGTTGGCTAAATTTGGGTGGCAAAAAACGCAAAGAGGCTCAAGGTTTTGGGAATTCACCGAAACGCAAAGGCCGCAAAAAATCCCGCAGTCATGTGTTGGAAAGAATTGTAACTCCGAGTGCGGGTGTTGGGGGATGGCTGGATGATTTGAATCCGCTGCATCAGTTATTCGGTTCTTTGTCGCTACCTGATTTAGATTTACCGAATTTCTTGGCTGATAGCGGTGTTTGCCCGATCGACCCTTCTACGCCAACCAACAATTTACCACCGCTGATTGATTTCGATCCGCTGGGATTGTACCATGATGGGATTGCCACTCAAACTCCTTACAATCCGGGCGGTGCGTTTGAGACTTTGCCAATTGGTATAATTCCCGTCGATCCCCATTCGCCGAATCCTAACAATCCGAATGCAATTCGTCAATTGCTAAATTTTCCCTTGGCTAATCAGCCGTTGCTGGGAAGTATTGATACGGGTGTGAGTGCGGATAGTCCTTATTTGAATTACGCGAATATTAAGAAGGGCCGCGATTATGTGGGCGGGGATGATAATCCGTTGCTGAAGCCTGGGGAAGGTAGCGAGCACGGTACTTTTATGTTGGGGATTATTGATGCAATTAATAAGACAGCGCCGAAGTGGGTGGGAAGGGCGATCGATTCTGGGAGATGGGCGGATTCTTTGGTAGAGTTTGTGGATGCTGCGAAGGCTTCGGGACAGAAAAATGCGATCGCCAATCTCAGTTTGGATTTGACTCAGAAGAATGCTGACGGAAGTGTGACAACGCGCTATGAGTTGACGACCGCAGAAAGAAGTGCGATCGAATATGCGCGGCAAAATGGCGTAATGCTGGTAGTGGCGGCGGGTAACGACGGCGGTGTGATGTCGGTTTTGGGTCAAGCTTCTCAGGAGTTTGACAATATTTTTACGGTTGGGGCTGGGGATATTAACGGGCGATCGATCTATTCTAGTTATGGCCGCGGTTTGGATATTGTGGCGGATGGTGGCACGACTGAACACCCCGGTTTATCGACTGTCGGAAATGATTTGGGGACGATGGCGGGGACTTCGGTGGCGACTGCTAAAGTTGCGGGGGCGGCTTCTTTGGTTTGGGCGGCAAATCCTGCTTTGAACTATCGCCAAGTGATGGAGATTTTGAAGTCTACGGCGAGGGATTTGGGGCCGGTTGGATGGGATGATGAGACGGGTTTTGGATTTTTGAATACGTTGGCGGCGGTGGATTTGGCGAAGAAAACGCAGCCGGAAGTGTACGAAATTCCGGCAACAGTCGTTCCTGATACTTGGAGTGGTGAAGGAAAGGTAACGCCTAGTGAAAGGGCAGTTAATTTCAACGGAAGAATCAATAATGTTGGTGATGTCAAGGTGACTGGGTGGTTGAGAATACGTTCTCAGCCTAATACTAGCTCGGCGGAAGTTGCCAAAATAACTCCTGGTACTCAACTAGAATTCTTAGATGGGCCCGTTCAAGGTGGAATGGTTACGGATACAAGCGGACTTGGTAGCAGTAACACTTGGTATCGTCTGGCTAATGGTAGCGGGTATATGTCGGCTTTGTACATTCAGAATGTTGGCTCAATACCAGCACCAACTCCGACACCAGCTCCCAAGCCTACGCCAACTCCGACACCAGCACCGGCTCCCAAACCAACACCAGCTCCGACACCTGCACCGGCTCCCAAGCCTACGCCAACTCCGACACCAGCTCCCAAGCCTACACCAACTCCCACACCAGCACCAGCTCCCAAACCAACACCAACTCCTACACCAGCACCGGTTCCCAAACCTATCCCGCAAGTTCCGATTAACTCTAATTCAGCTAACTATCGGAATGGGGCGGTTAATCCTTTTGCCTACCGCTGGCAGGGGCAATGCACTTGGTATGCCTATGGACGGATGCTGGAAACAGGATTGTTACCCCCAGATGTCAAGAAAAATGCTTTGTTCCTGGGTAATGCTGGGCTGTGGAAGAACGATGCTTTGAAGGTAGGTTTGCCTGTTACTTCTACACCAACTGCTGGGGCGCGGGGTTTAGTGGTTTGGCCGCCTAATACTAAAGGGGCTGGAAGTGTGGGTCACGTTGCCTTTTTGGAAGAGGTTTATCCCGATGGACGGGTTCGGATTACTGAGGCAAATTGGCCGACAGGTAGTGGAATTAAGGAACGAATTCTGACGCCGGCTCAATATGCTGGAGTGTCGTTTGTCCGACTAGAAAATGCTCAGACTAATTCCTATAATGCACCTCCGGCAAAGCCTGGACAGCAGCGGCAGTATGTTGTGCGTAGTGGTGATACGTTATCGGCGATCGCTCAGCGAGAACTGGGGAATGCTAACCGTTGGACGGAAATTAAGAAAGCTGATGGTAGTACATTTACCGCAGCGGAAGCACAATCGATCAAACCAGGTCAGTCGATTTATTTGCCTGTGAGTTATCAACCTGGGCCTGGTGTTTCCGTTACTCCAAAACCATCCTCTACGCCGATAGCAAATTCAGAAGTCTATGTTTACCCAGAAAGTTTTGTTGGCCCAGTTCCTCTAGGAAGCATTCGTGTTAAATCTGACCATCATCTAATTCTGGCTGGGGTCAAACGCTTGTATGAGGATAAAAAAAGGTATGGAGCTAACTTTCCCGTGGACTACTATGACCAAATCTGCCGTTATCTGTTCCAACTTGCATTAAATAAAAATGGTGGCAATAAGTTAAAAGCTTTTGAAGATTTGAGAGATATCTCCGATGGAAAGTTTGGATGGGACTTTCAAAATCACTACACCAAGCTTGTTGGCACAGACAAGAAAAATGGTTGGGATAAAGTCAGACACTTTGCTCACAGTGCTTATCACCGCTACACAAAAGGTCATCCAGCAGCAGCTATCATAACTCGTGCTAAAGAGTTTAACGATCTGGTTGAATCATGGTTTGGTCAAGATCCTGAAGGTTGGAGTGATGATGACATGGTTGCTAACTATAAAGGAATCAATTTTGCCGCAGAACACGGTTGATTAATTTTCCTTAGATTGAGATCCGATTGCTGTTTGGTGTTTATGGACTAAAAGGGCGAGCGCACTTTCTCCCCCGCCTGAAAAGTGCACTCGTCCCTTTGGAATAAGTCAAAAAGTGCGATGCTTGCGATTGCAGATGACCGATCGTCCTTTCCTTCTCTTTCTCAAAAAAGGGCGATCTATCTCCTCAACTCAACGTCGGCCCGATCGCCCTTTTGGTTACGAATATTTTTGCAGGGAAGAGCGATCGCCCTTCATCTATACCAGATGCCAAACGTGCGATCGCCCTTTTGGAATAAGTCAAAACGTGCGATCGCTTGTTTGGGATGGAGAGGGCGATCGTTGGCAATCTCTACCAATTAATTACAGTTAAACTTGTTACCTTTGCAAACTCTCGATCGGCTGTCACCAAAGTTGCTGAATTTTGGATTGCCATTGCTGCAATAACCGCATCCGGCAGTTTCAAGCGATGTTGCTGGCGAATTTCAATGATTTTCTCAATCAAAATAGCATCCATCGCCACTAAACCAAGAACCTCCACTCGTTGCAGAAACTGCTCAAAAATCTGACGATCGTCTTGAGTTAGCCCAGGAAATACCAGAAACTCAATTTGGCTAATAACTGAAACTCCAAGCCAATCAGCATCTTTCAGTAATTCAACCAGTTGAATATTCCCTTGAAGCAAAGCAACGATCGCATTCGTATCCAACACATAGCGATTACCACTCATCGCGTAGATTCCTCTGCATTGTTACTGCATCTCCCCGCCAAGTTAATCGCCCTACCAAATCCGAAAAATCATAGCAGGCTTTATGCTTGCCTTCTGACGAAACCGGATTCAAAACAACTAAAATTTCCCGTTCTTTTAGCAATCGTAATCCAGCCAGAATTACTTCAGAAGCAGATGAGTACCTACCGTTTTTGACTGTTGATTGAACAAACTGCTCTAGTTCAGGAGTTAAGGATATATTCATGATGTTGAGTCACCTATTTGAGTCAACTACTCTCCCCATAATAACAAAAATTATCCAATTTTGTTATTTAACATTTTTGTCTACAGGAAGATGGCGCGATCGCCCTTCATCTATAGCAGATGCCAAACCAGCGATCGCCCTTTTGGAAGGAGTCAAAACGTGCGATCGCTCTTTCCAGCCCAAAATGGCGATCGCACAACACAACATAGTCAAACAGTATTTTAAGCAGAGGGAACGCTTGACAATAGAGAATTACTGCTGAATAATTTCAACAATCTTAGCGATCGCCTCGTTTAACTTTTCAGTTTTAAGCTGACCGGCTTTATAAAGTATAATTCCTCGATCTGCGGTAAACAAGCGATTAGGTCTAATGTTGCTAATTTGGTTAAGTCCGCCCTCGCTAAAATCACTACTTTCAAGAGTGATAGCATAGCGATCGGCGATCTTTTGGCTAGTAATCTGACAAAGAATTATATCGTCTCCTGCCAAAGTTGCGATTACTAGAGCCGGTCGGCGCTTGGCTTGTGTTAAATCTGAAAATGGGAATGGAACAACTACTACATCACCTTTTACAAATTCTGCCATGCTTCATCCTCTTCTAACTTTAACCAGTCTTTTTCCAAAGAAGATTCACTGAGCAGGCTTGCTTCTAACTTATCTTTATTGTATTTTAATTTGAGGAATTGCAGGAAATTCCAAACTTCTTCTAATATAAATTCTGGAATATTCTCTACTTCCTTAAGGAGTAATTCTTTAGCGTTCATCTCATTTACCTAGAAAAATATACTAATTGAGGTCATGCGTAACTCCTATCTATTATAGCATCCTTGAGATTAGCAGCTCATCGCGCAGATTCCTCTGCCTCCTCTGGCTCAACATCAGCAACTTTAGCCAATTATAGCAGGATCGCCTTGCTTGTAAGCGCAGATAAGCGATCGCCCTTTTGGAATAAGTCAAAAAGTGCGATTCCCTACGGGATAGCTTCGCACGCGCTTACTTCAACTCATTCTATTCTTCTACATTTTCAAATTCATCCATTTGCAATGTATACTGCAATGCCACCTGTAATCTTGATACATAATCTGCTGAAAGAGTGCCCATTTTTTTGATTAATCGCTCTCGATCTATCGCTACTATTTGATAGCAAAGCACGACTGAATCTTGTGGTAAACCACCTTCACCAGTCGGCAAAATAATTGTCCCTGGTATTTTAGCACGCCGCAGATTACTTGTTACGGGAACTACGATGACTGTTGTAGTAAAGCGGTCTAATGTATCTCGCTGTACAACAATGACTGGTCTAATTCCTGCTTGTTCTGAGCCTCTCGAAGGATTCAAATCTGCCAAATAAACATCTCCTAGCATCAGATTTTATCCAGTTGTTGAAGTCTCAGCATATAATCACTTAAGGCAACTTCTGCCAACTCTAAATCTTCTGCCGCAAACTCAGATTTTAGTACCGCAGCTTCCTCATCAGAAATGGCATCCCACTCTCGAAATAATTGCCTTTTTTTAGCAAATTTTTGATTGGGTTGAGTGGCTTGCTGTTTCTGGGCCAGATATTTCCCGATCGCCCGATCGAGTTCCTGTAACTCTAAAATTTCCAGCATTTCAAGCTGATTGACAATTTGGTTGAGGATTGCCTGTGACATCGGTTTTCACTTTTTGTGCTTGCCTACTTTGTCTATTATACAACTATTACCGTCAGTCGATTGGCGATCGCCCTTTTGGAATAAGTCAAAACGTGCGATCGCCCTTTACCCCTTTTTCTCAACCAAGGGATCTCGCCCTTTACCTCAAGCAATTGCAAAATCAGTCAACTTCCGGTCTTCATAATGGTAAAAAGCCAGCACAATATCTTTTTGAAAAACCCCTCGATCCAGCAAATCCTGAGTCACCCCCTCCTCAGTTTCATCTCGTTCAATCCAGAGTTTGCCCTCGAAAATTCGCAGATGCACGATAGTGCTGTGAACTCGCCGATCGCCATTCCATCCAAAACTAACCAGCAAATAATGGTCGCGATCGCTATCATAAACCGCCGACATATCGCTCTGCCCGAAACTAGGTTTGTAGCGGGCATATTCGTCGATTACTTCTCGCGCGATCGATCGATACTGAGTCAACTTTTCCATAGTACAATCTCCTCTAAGTCGGGATTGAAAACAATCAAAGGGAATTGTCGTTCTTTAACAAATTCCTGAATCGACGGACGCTGAAAAAAGTTTTCATACGTGCGTTTCGGAATGGCAAGATATAGAGTACGATCGGGCTCCAGCCGTGCCATAAAACTCGAATATAGATAGTATTGTCCAACGGCTCGTTCGAGATCGGTCACTGGGGAAGGACTGATAAATACCTTCACCTCAACAGCAATTTTTCGCTCACTCCTCTCGGCGGCAATTAATTTTTCGGCTCCTAGATCCGCGTAAACAGTCAAGTCTTCAAATCTAATAGTGAAAGGATCGTGAGTAATTGTCCAGCCGTCTTTAATGAGAGCGGCTTTAACGACATTATGGTAGATATCTGTGGCATAAACTAGCTCAAAACACCCCTCTAATCTAGTATACACTGGTGCAATAGTGCAATACAAACTGAATATCTCGCCATTGCCCTTTATTTCGGAAGCGGAAATAAAAGGCGATCGCCTTTTTGGAATAAGTCAAAACGTGCGATCGCTTTTTGCCTATTTTTGGCTATATGGAAAGGGCGATTCACGCTCGGGATAGCTCCGCACGCGCGGTCTTGTGGATGGAGAGGGGCGATCGCTATGAGTGGGATGGAAAGGTCGATCGCTTTTCTCGACCGAGGAATCTCGCTTTTTGGTTCGAGGAGGGGCGATCATTTTTCTAAGGAATGGAGCAAATTAATCGTAGAAAAACGGGTCAAAGCCTGTGTCCCTAGAACGTCAAAATATGATAAACTTAGTAAAAGCACTCGCCTTCAAGATATCCAAGCCATGAAGCTTATTTCTTTGTCAGCACATTTTGATGGGCAATCTATTCAGCTAGATGAACCCTATAAGCTTGAACCAAACATAAAACTAATTGTCACAGTCCTCCCGGAACAATTAGCAGAACGCGAAGCCTGGTTGTGGTTGTCAAGGCATCAACTAAACAATGCTTACAGTCAGGACGATGATTACCCGAGCAATGCAATTAAAACACTAAATCCTGACTATGCAGGAAGCTGATGTTGTTCTCACCCCAATACCCCAAACTGACGGGACAACTAAAAATCGTCCAGCCATCCTTCTGAGGGAACTCCCACCTTATAGAGATTTTTTAGTGTGTGGTGTTAGTACCCAACTAAATCAACAGGTTCCAGGTTTTGACGATATTATTTCCCCCTCTGACTCAGACTTTGCTGCCAGCGGTTTACGGTCTCAATCCTTGATTCGGTTAGGTTTCCTTGCTGTATTACCTCGCAATCAAATTATCGGTTCTATTGGAGCTATTTCCTCAGAGCGACATCAACGCTTACTAAAAACTCTGAGTGATTATCTTGTGAATTAGGGAGAAGGGCGATCGCTCTTTTTTTCATGGAAAGGTCGATCGCCCTTTTTTTCATCGAAAGGTCGATCGCCCTCGATCGCTTTTTCACGGGCGAAGGGCGAGATCCTTTTTGATATAAGCGATCGCCCTGACAACAACTCGCTATCTCCCAGACAAAGAACGTGCAAACTCTAAAACTTCTATCTGACGTTCGTCTGACAAACGTCCAACCATCGCAGCTAATAGCTCAGATACAGACAACCAATGCCTTTCTTTCGACTTCCAAACAACTAAAAACTGCTCCGTAGACAGAGTACATAAAGCTATCATTTCGCCAGAGCAATCGCTAAATTCTACTTCGTAATTTCCCTCATCATAACAATCTACAATAGCCCCTCTAACACCTAGGTGTAAATTAGATTCAGGCAATGTTACTAACAATTCGACTGCATCAAATAATTCTGGCACGATCGTGCTTACCTCCGAACGAATAGTGTTAAATGGGGTACATCTGGTTTTTGAAGAGGGCGAAGCATGACCGCATATAAGTTATTAGTTATTATCTCATATTGACTGCGGTCATGCTTCGCCCCTACGGATATATTCGCTTGCATTGAGATACACCCGTTAAATGACTAATGACTGCTGACTAATGACTAATAACTAACAACTACCACTGCGGTTCAGAAGCCATTAAAGCAGTCGCATCATCGCTCGGTAATGGCTTAGCAAAAAAATAACCTTGGCCGTATTCGCAGCCGATCGCCCTTAACCTAGCTAATTGCGCCGCCGTCTCCACACCCTCAGCAATCACATCCATTCCCAAAGCGTGGGCCAGGGTGACTATTGTTCGGACGATCGCCACATTCTCTCCCTCACCCAACTCCATCAGCCCGACAAACGACTTATCAACCTTCAAAGTATCCGTAGGAAACCGACTCAAATAACTCAACGACGAATAACCAGTGCCAAAATCATCAATTCCCAATTTGACATTTAAGGCTTTCATCTGCTTCAAAACCCCGATCGCCGATTCGACATCATCCATCACCACACTCTCAGTAATCTCCAACTTCAAACTCTCGGCACTCAAACCCGTTTCTGCCAAAATAGCCTGAATGCGATCGACCAAATCCGGCTGAGCAAACTGCTTCCCAGATAAATTTACACTCATAATCAAAGGGCGATCGAAATCAAACATTTCCTCCCACAGTCGCAACTGCCGGCAAGCTTCCTCCAGCACCCACTCACCAAGCTGCACAATTGCCCCTGTTTCCTCAGCCACCGGAATAAACTTGACCGGCGAAATCAAGCCCCGCTGGGGGTGCTGCCAGCGCACCAAAGCCTCAAACCCAATAATCCTCCCGCTAGCCAAAGACACAAAGGGCTGGTAGTGCAGCAAAAACTCCCGACGCTTCAGGGCCATCCGTAAATCTGTTTCCAACCGCAACCTCTCCAACGCCAAATCGTGCATCGAAGCATTAAACACCTGATACCTTCCCGTTCCCAAAGCCTTCGCCCGGTACATCGCCGTGTGGGCGTCTCGCAGCAAGTGTTCCGGCTGTTCCCGGGTGGTAGCAGTTGGTTCGCCCCCCACCGCAATTCCGATACTCGCCGTGACAAACACCTCCTGCCCTCTCACGTCAAAAGGCACAATTAAAGCTTGGTGAATTCGATCGGTCAAATCGATCGCATTCCCCAGATCGACATTCCTCGCCAAAATCGCAAAATCGTCACCCCCCACCCGCGCCACAGTATCCGCGCGAGCAATACTTGCCCTCAGCCTCCGCACCACGGCCATCAACAGTTCGTCCCCTACCAAATGACCTAGAGAATCATTAATTACCTTAAATCGGTCTAAATCAATAAACAGCACTGCAAACAGATAGCTGTGGTGGCCTTTATTGTGGGCGATCGCCCGCCCCAAACATTCCACAAACAAATCCCGGTTCGGCAAACCCGTCAGACAGTCGTGAAAAGCATCGTAAAGCTTCCTGTAAGCGCTGACGCCCACACCAGTCACCACCAAACCCAAAGCCGGCGACACCAGCGGCACCCACCCACCCTCAATAAAAATCGCAAAACTAATTCCCAACAGCCCCATCAACAGCGCACCCCCAACCAATGCTGCCCTCGCCGGGTGCACAATCCGCCAAGCCACAACCCCGCCAAGCACAGCCCAAGAAGCGTTCCACAAAATTTCCGCCCATTGCGGCCAGATCCAAAACAGCGATCGCCCCTCCAAAACGGCACTCAATATTTGGCTGAGCATTTGGGCGTGCAGGATCACCCCCGGCATTTTCGGAGTTTGTTTTTGAACCGGACTGTAGGGCGTCAGAAACACGTCTCTGGTACTAGGTGCTGTCGTTCCGATCAGCACAATTTTGTCCTTTATCCAGGTTGGGTCAATTTCCCCCTTCAATACCTGCGACATACTGACTTGTCGCGCTACATTATTGGCAGAACGGTATTTGAGCAGAATTTGGTAGCCTCTGGCATCAAGATTTGCATAGCCGCCGCTGTCAGATTTTAAAGGCACAAATTCTGCTTTGCCCCAGTTGATTTGGTGGGGATGGACAGGGCTATCTGTGGGCTGCACGCTGTTTTTGAGATACAGCAAAGCCAGTTGCAGAGAAAACGACGAAACAGTAGTCTTGTTTGCTTGCGAGACTGAGAGTAAATGGCGGCGCACCACGCCGTCAGCGTCGAGCACGAAGTCGTTAAAACCGATTCGATCGGGCGGTATTCCTTGGGGCGCCGGGACTCCCGGACTTTCTGCATCGCTCATTTTGGCGATCGCCACTACATTCGGTGCTTTCAGCTTGACCAGCAATTCTTCGTGTCCCGGTGGTTGCGGCAAATCTCGGTACAAGTCCAAACCGATGACTTTTGGCTGGTACTTTTGCAATTTTGTCAAGGTTTGGGCGATCGCACCGTCGGAAACCGGAAATCTCCCCAAAGCTTGAATATCTGCCTCGGAAATTCCCACTATCAGCAGCCTCGGATCCCTGCCCGCATCGGGCTGCAAGCGTACTAACGAGTCAAAACTGCCCAATTCCCAGCTTTGCAGCCATCCCAACCGTTGAACTCCCAGATTCAGCAGCGTTACAGTAGCACCCGCCAGCATTGCAGGCAAAATTCTGACCCGGCGGCCTGGAGAACTCAGATCGAGGCCAGTGGCGACAGACAGTACAGAACGAAGATTTCGAGAGAATTTGGGAGTCACAGAAAAAATATATGGGTGCAAATTCGCTTCGCACAAGTCTGTTCCACAGAATTGAGCTTATTATGAGATTGAGTGTAATTTTTTCAGAAATTGTGCCGAAACCGAGTTTATTTAAGTTAATTACTCGATTTTGCCAAGTATTTCGGGAGGGGAAACCGGGTTGTTGAAGATTTGCCGACAAGTCCTGTTTTTTATTCCCCTGTTTCCCTAAATTCCCACAAGCGTTAAAATTTAGTCGATCGAAGTTTCAGGATATTTTTGAGATTATGGCGAATCAACTTCCGATTCCGGTGATTGTTAACGGTGCTGGTGGCAAGATGGGCCGCGAAGTAATTAAGGCGATCGCAAATGCTGATGACATGACTTTATTTGGGGCTGTAGACCGTTCTCCTGAGTGCCTCAACGCCGATGCGGGGGAATTAGCCGGATGCGGCCCGTTAGAAGTTCCGGTAACAGACGACTTGCAAGGAATGCTGGTATTAGCATCTCAGGAAAAGCAATTAGGCGTGATGGTAGATTTTACGCACCCTTCGTCTGTTTATGAAAATGTGCGATCGGCTATAGCTTATGGTATACGGCCAGTAGTTGGGACTACAGGATTGAGCAGCAAGCAAATTGATAAGTTAGGTGAATTCGCTGACAAAGCCAGCATCGGCTGTTTGATTATACCCAATTTCTCGATCGGCATGGTTTTGCTACAACAAGCAGCCGTCACCGCATCTCAGTATTTTGAACACGTAGAAATTATCGAGCTGCACCACAATCAAAAAGCCGACGCTCCCAGTGGCACGGCGATTCAAACTGCTCAAATGCTAGCAGAATTGGGAAAAACTTTCAATGTGCCCGAAGTTGAGGAAACTGAAAAAATAGCGGGAGCTCGTGGTTCGGTGGCCGATGAAGGGATTCGGATTCACAGCATCCGTTTGCCCGGTTTAATTGCCCATCAAGAGGTAATTTTTGGTGGGCCAGGTCAAGTTTATACTTTACGACACGATACGAGCGATCGGGCTTGTTATATGCCGGGAGTTTTGTTATCGGTGCGAAAAGTGCTGGAATTGCGATCGCTCGTTTACGGATTGGAAAAAATACTCTAGGGAATAGGGAATGGGGGATTGGGAATTGGGGATTGGTAATAGAGGGGTGTAGATATGGCAAGACCTGATTTTGAGGATTTGGATGTTTACAAATTGGCTGAAAAGCTAGCAAATGAGGTTTGGTTTATTGTCAAACAATGGGATTATTTCACGAAAGATACTATGGGCAACCAAATTGTACGAGCCGCCGATAGTGTTTGTGCTAATATCGCAGAAGGACGCGGCAGGTACAATCATCAAGACAATCGGCGTTTTGTTAAAATTGCCAGAGGCTCTTTGTATGAAACAATCAGTTGGTTGAGATTGGCATATGCCCGAAAGTTGTTAGCAGATGAACAAGTCATAAAAATTCAACCAATAATCGATGAATTGCCACCAAAACTCAATGCTTATCTAAACTCAATTGGTGGTAAAAAAGATCGAATAAGTGATGAAAAAATTGAGATAGATCGCCAATAAAAAATCTCCCCATTCCCCATTCCCCATTCCCCATTCCCCATTCCCCATTCCCCATTCCCCATTCCCCATTCCCCATTCCCCATTCCCCATTATGCTAATTCCCTTAACTCGCGAAACCTTTCAAGAACTAATTCCCCCCGTGGCTACCGGAGCACAATACAAACATATTTGGGGGAAACCGCCCGATTTTTTAAGGCGAATATTAATTTCTGCGGTAGCTGTAGTTCTCTTGCTAGTAGTTTATAATTTTGCCGGTTCCGATGTCGGGCCTCTAGTTTTAATTGTCGGATTGATCGCTGGTTTGTACTGGCTGTGGGGGCCGATTTTCTGGGCTAGTTTGCGGAATGCAGAATGTCGTAAATATAAATACTGCGGCTTTTGGCAAGGGCGAATATTGGATGTTTATATCACCGATGAAGTCACAAGTCAAGAAGAAACAGTCAATCAAAAAGGACAACTTGTAATTGTTGACAACCTAGAACCGCGAATTAATTTAGAAGTTGGCGACAAAACCGGATTTACTACTACGCTTCGAGCTCCATTGCAGAAAAGTCATCAGGGAATTGTCCCCGGTCAAGCTGCTTTAATGTTAATCATGTCGAATCAAGAAGATTTGGGCAGAATTGCCAAAGTTTCGGATATTTACATTCCCAGCCGCGATGTGTGGGTGAGCGATTATCCTTATTTGCGTAAGGATTTGTTTGTGGAAATGAGCCAGCAAATTAAAAAAGGCAGACAGAAAAAAGGGCGAGATACTGACGATCAAGGCAGAAAGGTGAAAAGGCGATCGTCCGCTGATTATTGAACAAAAAAATAGGTTCGTAGTGAGGACTTTAGTCCGCATCCAAATCAAATGAATTGAGGCTGTGGCGTTGTCAACGGTGTTGTTCACAAAGGACAGGGTGCGTCAGACAAAACAACCAGCAATGCAAAAAAAATTAACTTCCTGACGCACCCTACAAACATCCAAAAACCTTATAATTGCGATCGCACAAAACGTGCTTTCACGGCATTACTGCGGCTTAGTTTCCGATGATTTTTGAATGTTTTGTGCGGCGCGAGGATAAGCCTCCTTAAGAATCGCCTTAACTTTTGGCTTCTGTTCAGCAGTGAGATTGATTTCAGTCAAAGCTTGACGCATTTTTTCACCAGACTTCAGCTTAGCGCTCAACTGTTTGTATTGCTCAGCCGTGAGTACCTTGGCAAGTTTTTCACTAACTTCCTTGCGCTTCTGTGCCCGTTCAGCATCAGAAAGTTTTGGTTTCTTGGTATCTGTCGGATTTGCAGCCACCACATCAGGCTTAGCATCTTTGGAAGCAGCAGCATCGGCTTTGGTTTCCGATGAACCTGCGGGATTTGTAGCAGTCGCGTCAAGCTTAGCATCTTTGGAAGCAGCAGCATCGGCTTTGGTTTCCGATGAACTTACGGGATTCGCCTTAGTCTGGCTGGGTTCAGAAGCTTCAGGAGTGTTGGGTGGCGCACAAGCCGACAAACCGCCAATCAACATGACACCGGCTAGAATAAATGCTGGTGCGATCGTAGTTCTTTTCATGATTCACTGCCTCTAGTTAACCTTGTTCATCAAAGTTATAGCCTAAAATCGATCGGCGCATGACCCAAGACTCCTAACCTCACCAGTCAAAAAGCACATGGGGCTTGTGACTTTTTTCCTAGTCCCACACCCCAAAATCAGTCGAAAAAGCTCTAGCAAGTGCGATCGCGCTTTCGCTAAGCTGTTATGGCAAAAGGGGAGAATGGGAGAGTGGGAGAGTGGGAGAGTGGGAGAGTGGGAGAGCAATGGAAGCAATTAGGGGCGTAGTGGCGATCGAAGAAGCCCGTCGCGATGCAGAATTAGAAGCAACGATTTAAGCAGTAGGTTCAGCCTTGGGAGTTGTCGGCATAGTAGCCAGCGTTGCTCCCTACTTTATTGAGTTATTTGAGAAGGCGGCTCGACCTTAGGGTAGTATATTGTGATAAAGTTGAGACCCACAATTCGCAGTCAGTAGAAGTTCTGCGATCGAACATGAATCCTAAAAAATCTGCCAAGAAATCTCCGCCTAAACCTAAAGCTGATATCGCAGCCGAGGGAAAGCAACAGGACGATCGCCAGGAATTATTTCCAGTGGTGGGAATTGGAGCGTCTGCGGGTGGATTGGAAGCTTTTATGGAATTGCTGAGCCATTTGCCGATCGATACAGGCATGGCTTTTGTGATGATTCAGCATATGTTACCGACTCAGGAAAGTTTGTTGACCGAGATTTTAGCTCGATCGACCTTAATGCCCGTAAATGAGGTGACAGATGGGGTAACTGTAGCACCGAATCAGGTATACGTCATCCCCCCGAATGCCAGCATGACGATCGAATCCGGGCTGCTGAAGCTAACGCCCCGCGGCAGGGGACGCGGGGCGTTTATGTCCGTCGATACATTTCTGATTGCCCTCGCCGCGGAAAGGGGGAACAAAGCCATCGCCGTCGTTCTCTCCGGGGGCGACGGCGACGGGGCCAGAGGATTAGAAGCGATTAAAGGCGCCGGCGGTATTACTTTTGCTCAATCCGAAGCATCGGCACAATTCACCAGTATGCCACACACTGCGGTGGCGACCGGTCAGGTAGACTTTATCTTGAGGCCGGAACAAATTGCCCAAAAGATCGCCGAAATCGGCTGTCATCCCTACATTGCCGATCGAGCTGCGATCGAATCAGCAGTCAGCCAAGATGCGATCGCCACGATCTACAATTTACTGCTATTGGCTACAGGAGTTGACTTTACTCACTACAAGCAAACTACCTTGAAACGGCGGATACAGCGGCGGATGTTGCTCTACAAGCTGGAACGGATCGAAGATTATGCTGCATATCTCCAAAACACTCCGACAGAAGTCACGGCGCTGTATGGCGATGTCTTAATTCACGTCACCAGCTTTTTTCGGGATTCCGAAAGCTTTGATGCTCTAAACAGCAAAGTGTTTCCCGAAATCGTCAAAAATAAATCGCCGAAGTCGCCGATCCGAATTTGGATTGCCGGTTGTTCCACGGGCGAAGAAGCTTATTCGATCGCCATTTGCTTGCTAGAGTTTTTAACAGAGCGAGACATCGATTTGCCGGTGCAGATTTACGCTACAGACATCAGCGACAGCGCGATCGCGATCGCCCGCAGCGGCTTTTATAGAACCCATTTGACATCTTTGAGGCTGCAAGCCTTTTAATCATCCGCCTCATCAAACAAAGATTAACTTTGGTGGTGTAGGGATGAAGCTTCGAGGGAACAATCGCTGCTAAAAACCCGATGTTTGATGTCCAAATGCTTCATCCTCCCCTATGGGGGCGATTTAAAAGATCTCAAATGGATTCTATACTAGCAGTCAAGTCGCGGATGTTTCGAGGGAACGCTTGCAGCGGTTCTTTGTTCAAGTCGAGGGCGGATATCAAATCGCCAAACAGGTGCGCGAACTCTGTGTTTTTGCCAGACAAAATTTGATTAACGATCCGCCGTTTTCGCGGATGGATTTGATTAGTTGTCGGAATGTGCTGATTTATCTGGGATCTTTGTTGCAGAAAAAACTGCTGCCAATGTTCCACTACGGACTCAGCCCCGAAGGCTTTTTGCTGTTAGGTACTTCGGAAACGATCGGTGAATTTGCCGAATTGTTTGGGCTGTGCGACCAAAAAAACAAAATTTATGTCAAAAAACAGTTATCGCATTGGCTGAGCATTGATTTAACTGCCAGCCAAAATCCTCTGACAGCCATCAACCCTCCACTGCTGGTGACGCCAAGCTGGAACGAAATGGAAATGGAGAAACAAGCCGATCTAATTGTTTTAAATGAGTATGCCCCCGTCGGCGTCGTAATTAACAGCGCCAGCGAGATTTTGCAATTTCGAGGACAGACGAGCAGCTATTTAGAACCGGCTCCGGGTAAGGCGAGCTTTAATTTGCTGAAAATGGCAAAATCGGGATTGCGCCTCGAATTGCGGGGTGCAATTCAACAGGCAAAAAATCAGCAGTTGCCGAGCCAACGCACAGGCTTGCAAATTATCGAGGTTGAGCAAATTGAGCTAAATCCAGTCATTGAAAATGCGATCGAGGTGGTTCGTTTGGCGGCAGCAGCCAAAAATATTCAACTTGAATCGAGGATCACTCCTTTATCCCTAAAACTGTTGGGCGATCCAAGCCGCTTGCAACAGGTACTGTGGAATTTACTATCAAACGCGATTAAATTCACCCCAGCCGGAGGCAGAATAGACATCTCATCAGACTACATTGATGGCATGGCTCAAATCCAAATTCGCGATACTGGTAAAGGCATTGACGCTAATTTTCTCCCCTATGTGTTCGATCGCTTCCGTCAGGCGGATAGTAGCTATTCTCGAAGCAACTCTGGATTGGGCCTAGGACTCTCGATTGTCTATCATTTGGTAGAACTCCACGGCGGTAGTATTCGTGCAGAAAGTGGCGGTGAGGAACAAGGGGCAATGTTTACCCTCAGGTTGCCGCTGCTAGCAGATATGGAAAAAAGTTCGGCGCTTTGTGTTGTAGAAGCAGTAGATGTTGCTAGTCAGCCTGTAGCGGCAATGGCACAGATTCCATCCTTGGCTGGTGTACGAGTGCTGCTGGTGGATGACGAAGCATATCTGCGTCAGTTATTCACAACCATGCTGGATGAGTATGGAGTTGAAACTAGCGCAGCGGCATCAGCAACTGAGGCGATCTCAATGTTGAGAGCAAATCCCGATCGATACGATCTACTTCTTTCTGATATTGGAATGCCAGAACAAGACGGTTATTCGCTGATGCGGCAGATTCGGACACTGAGTGTGGAGGAAGGGGGAGAAATTCCTGCTGCGGCGATCACGGCCTATGCTAAAGATGACGATCGTCGATCGCTGCGGGTTTTCAGATTCATGTCGCTAAGCCGATCGATTCAGCTCAATTAGCATAGATCGTGGCTTCTTTAACTGGGCGAATTTAGGAATGAGAATTAAATAACTTACAATTTTAATTATTATTGTGGGATGGGCGTCCCGCCCGTCCTTTCTGGACGGGCGGGACGCCCGTCCCACAAATATGTGTAAATTATTTAATTCGCGATCTCAAAAAGGTGAGGTATGACTGACAGGTTATATAACCACTGAAACCAAGAGGGCTCTCTTCCCAACAACGTCCGCGAATCTTTCGCTAGATCCGCTATATCATTCCGTTTATATCATTCCGATGCAAACGGATTTGATATGAAGAACTGATTATATCAATTCCGATTACTTCTCCGAATCGCCGCGATCTGACTTGTCAAAAAACGCCGTTAGCGAGTTCCAAGCAGACTTAGCAGTCTCTTTCAATCGAGCACCAATCGACTCAATTTCTCCCACAACCACGTGCCAATTCTTTTCAGTTTCCTTGTGAATGTGCTCAACAGCTTGATCGATGCGATCGCGTTCGACTAATTTATTTTGTTCCACCGCTTCCCGCGCTTGTCGAACCGCTTTCAAATAAGCTTCGCGACTGACTTCGCCGGCATCTTGCACCTGGGCTTGAGCTCGCGTTTTAATCGCATCCACCACCAGCCAATTTTTCTCGGATTCCTTTTTGAGTAGGCTGACAGCCTCAGTCATTCTCTCTTTGGCGATCGACTTATTTTGTTCGATCGCGCCTGAAGCCTTTTGGAGGGCTTTCAAATAAGCTTCGCGGGTGAGATCGCCGGCTGCTTGGACTTCGGCGGCGGCGCGTTTTTTAATTGCTTCAAACAAAGCGGCTGTTTCTGCGATCGCTTCGGGCGTAGCATCCGGCATCTCTTTTTTAACAATCGCCGTCGTTTCGGGAGTAGCCTCTACAATTGTTACTTCAGTTACTTCAGTTACTTCATTCAAATTTGGATCAGTCATTGCGATATCTCCTTTGGTAATCCGCAAACACAGACTTTGTTATGTACTGCCAGAATTAATTCTGGCCCTTAAGACTTTGTACCAGAAAGAATTGGTTGAAAGCCCCAAGCCTTTGAGGGAGAAATTAAAATCAGACTATTCATTACTCGATTCCTCGGACTTCTAGGTAGAGGTCGCTTTTAAACTGTCAACTGTCAACTGTCAACTGTCAACTGTTGAACCATAGCACCAGAACTCATGCTGGCTGTTAAAACTTTCGATTTGTAGCGCCACAATTCATTCTAACACTTATTAATAAGAACCAGTCAATTCTTGTTCCAGCTTCATCAAATTTTCAATCCGCGATTCCGTAGTTGGATGAGTCGAAAACAAACTTCTAAACCAATCACCAGCAGACGAATTCACAATCAACAGCGGCGCAAAAGCTGGATTACCATCTAAAGGCATTTGCCGCGCCCCACTTTCCAACCGCTGCAAAGCCCTCGCCAAAGCCCTTGGATTGCCCGTTAACCGGGCAGCCCCCGCATCCGCCGAAAACTCCCGCGTGCGCGAAATGGCTAGCTGAATCACCGAAGCAGCCACCGGTGCGAGGATAATTGTCAGCAGCAACCCTACAGGATTCGGGCTGTTGCGATCGTCCCTACCCCCAAACCACATACTGTAACTCGCCATTTGCGCCAACCACGAAATCGCCCCCGCCACCGTAGCCGCCACCGCTTGCGTCAGCGTATCGCGGTTGTTAATGTGAGTAAGTTCGTGGGCAATAACTCCTTCGAGTTCGTCCTCTGAAAGCATACTCATAATCCCTTCTGTCACCGCAACCGCCGCGTGTTCGGGATCGCGCCCGGTAGCAAAAGCGTTAGCAGACGCAGTGGGAATAATTTGACACTCCCCGGCAGTCAGGGCGCGGGGATTCTTGGTTCACAGACATACCTTAAAATTGTCCATCATGAAGGCAATACTTAAACCAAAAACCCGTTCGATAGAACCTGTGTTTTGAGCCTAAGAAAGAACAATCCCAGAGGGCTTATCTCCCCAAGCGATAGAGAGTTTCCTCTCTTGTTCCCGTGTGTCCCACGGTACGTTTAATATTCAAGATTTTAGTTTTCTGGTCTGGGTTACGTTAGTTACCCTAGCTATGTTTTTCGTGGTGTTCGCCACCCACTAACCATTATTATTTCCCGACCTGTCGTTTGAGCTTAGTGTCTCATGTGTATCGGCGGTTATTCTACCTGTAGTATTACTCTATTATACCATCTTGAACAAGAAATTTAGATAATTAAATCCGTCCTTTTAGGACGGGGCTTTAGACCCAATTTTCTGGTAAACTCCCGGCATCGGTAAATTAGCGCGCTGGGCCAGCCTTTCCACCATTGTATAAAGTCCCGGCGCTTGGCTGGCAGTTATCGGCACAGCCCCGTAAGCTGCCAAAGCGATTTTATCCGAGTAAAACCACGAACCTAAGTTCATGGCGGCGGCCAAACCAATGCCGATAATTGCACCGCCCGAACCGCCGATTACCCAATAGCTAACGGTAATTAACAGCGCACTTAACAAGCCTAACAAAGCAGCAGTTTTAATTTGATTCATTTCGGGACTCTCCCTGAAAGCACTCATTCAGTTGACAGTTGACAGTTGACAGTTGACAGTTGACAGATTAGAGCGACCTCTACCTAGAAGCAAGAGGATTGGAGTAATGAATAGTCTGATTTTAATTTCTCCCGATCGGGAAGAGGCTTTAAACCAATTCTTTCTGGTAAATTAAGCAATAATCTCGATCGACCTTCAATAGTTGTTTGCATGGAATTTCGCCGCCGCCTACCAACAACCGGGTTGCGATCGCAGTATTTGGTGACATCACAGATAATTTTTGATTATTCGGGTTTTTTTGACTCTGTTCTCTTACATTCTATCTACCCAAGTTGAGCTCGCGTGTAGGATACCGCCAACTTGCAGGTACGGTTTAGCGTACTTTAGTTTTTAGTTGAGTGCATCTGGGTTTTGCAAATATGTGTGTAGGGGCGATCGCATGACCGCAGTAAATATGAGATTATAACTAATAACTTATATGCGGTCATGCGATCGCCCTCTTCAAAAACCTGATGCACCCCTTTAATTTCTGATAAATCGCTCCACCTCAAAATACAGACTACCAAGAAACCCGGTTGCTAAACACTGTAGAAATTTGAGATTTGGGCCTTTCAAGTTTCCAGCGACAACTGTCCGGCATCGCCAGCATATAACAAGTGGTGAGATTTTTGAGCGTCCAGCCAAGATTTAGGAAATTGGTATTGAGATAGGAGGATATCTGCGATCGCGACTTGCATCTGATGCGCGCAGATATCGGGTGGCACTTTACCTGTGCCCGTACCCATGCCGGGAATCGCGATCGTTTCAATGATATGTTTGACTGGTGTTCCGTCTGGAACCGTGCCAAATTTTACGAGAGTTAAAATAGCCCTGGTTGCTAGATAAACATTGACTGTCTCTGTTAAAATTGTCGGAACCCGCATGGTTGGGGCAGCAATTAAATAGGGAATTTCGTCATGATCGGTATCGACAACTTCGGCTAATCCTACCAATAGTTCGCCGTGATGGCGACTCTGAATTAGTTTTTGCAGGCGTTCTGGAACGTGACTTCCAAAATATTCAGCAATCTCTAAATTTAAGCCGCCGTCCATGAAGCCAAAACTATTCGCTGGACTCACAATCGCATCGCATTTCACATCAAAGATTGAACCGCGATGTATCTTGACATTCTCGATATTGCCACAAGTGCTTTCCCACGCTCTAACTAAGTTATCGTCTACGGCAGCCAGCACAATTTGCATACATACTCTCTATAATTTTTAAAAGGGCGATCGCCCTTTTAATCATACAATAGTTTAGATGAGTCCGCTGAATCTAAAATCTAAAATCCTTTGATGCTGCAAGACCCGAATCTCCGCCACCCGATCGCAATTAGTTTCGGTGCCATTGTCGGCGCATTGAGCCGGTATTATATCACCTTGTGGTTTGCCAACCGTTTCGGAACGGCTTTTCCCTACGGAACTTTTTTTATCAACATCACCGGTTGCTTGGCTATGGGATTTTTTATCACCCTGATTTTTGAACGGGTGCCGACGGTTCCGTCGGAGGTGCGGTTAATGATAGCAACGGGATTTTTGGGGGCTTATACTACTTTTTCGACTTACGGTTTAGAGACAAATGTCTTGTTGCGCGATCGCTTTTACAGCTTTGCCACTTTTTACTGGGCTGGCAGTGCCATACTAGGAGTAATTGCCGTTCAGTTAGGCAGCATTTTAGCACGAATTGGCAAATAGATAAAATACTAATCGAGCATCTGTAGGGAAACTGCAATGCCGTGTCCGGCTTGCGGCTCGTCTAATGAAAAATAATTTATATGAAATCAGCACTTGTAGCAATTAATTTTAAAATTAATCTAAAAATTAATTTTTTTCAGCTCGACCAGGTTTTGGCGATCGCTCCTCAATTCCGCTTTAATTGATATCTTGCAGATTTTACCAGAAAGCATTGGTTTAAAGCCCCAAGCCCGATCGCGATAAATTAAAAGAAGAGGATTCATTACTCCAATCCTCTTCCTTCCTTTGTCAAGTGCTGTCAACTGTCAACTGTCAACTGTCAACTGTCAACTGAATGAAGCATTCCCGTCAGCAGGTATTGCTAAAAATGAGTTTATGAGGTATACGTATGGAAACCCAAGAATCAATGTTAAGACCAACGGAGGCAAACTCGTGTCTGCGGACAAATATCAGTTTTCAGTTTGTAAAAGTTTGTGACCAATGACCAATGACCAATGACCAATGGCTAATGGCTAATGGCTAATGGCTAATGACCAATGACCAATGACCAATGACCAATGACCAATGACTAATAACTAATGACTAATAACTAAAGTTAAATAACAAGCGAGGGAGTTTAGTTGTGGTAGTTAAAATAGCAACAGAGTGCCTCATTACCTTAAAAGGTGTCAGCAAGGCTTACCAGCAGCCCAACGGTCAACAAATATCTATTTTAGAGCCAATAAATTTAGAACTGCGATCGGGCGAAATAGTAGCTTTACTAGGCCCTTCCGGATCTGGCAAATCTACATTAATGCGGATGATTGCTGGACTAATCCCCCCCAGCGATGGTGAAGTTCTCTATCACAATCGTCCCTTAGTCGGCTTAAATCCTGGGATAGCAATTGTCTTTCAAAACTTTGCCCTTTATCCCTGGCTGACGGTACTAGAAAATGTAGAATTAGGATTAAAAGCTAAAGGAGACTTGCCAGAACCGCGCCGCCAAAAAGCCTTGCGAATGATTGATATTATCGGTTTAGACGGATTTGAAAATGCTTATCCGAAAGAACTGTCCGGCGGAATGCGGCAGCGAGTGGGATTTGCTAGGGCTTTGGCGGTAGAACCGGAATTGCTGTGCATGGATGAACCGTTTTCAGCCTTAGATGTGTTGACCGCAGAAAACTTGCGGTTTGAGTTATTAGATTTGTGGCTAGAAAAAAAGATTCCGACTCAAGCTGTATTAATCGTAACTCACGGGATTGAGGAAGCGGTCATTTTAGCCGATCGCATTGTAGTCCTCGGCCGCAATCCCGGGCGAATTCGCGCCGAACTAACCGTGACTTTGCCGCACTACCGCGATCGCAAAACTCCAGAATTCCAAGCCCTCGTAGACCAAGTGTACAAAATTCTGACGAATCCAGAGTTAAGCTGCGAAACAGTGGCTGCACCAACTCAAAGTACCGCTACTGCTGTATCTCAGACTCAACCCGCCCCCAGCACTAAATACCAATCTCTGCCGCAAGTACGCACAGGTGCGATCGCAGGTTTGTTAGAACTCCTGGAAGATCGCAAGGAAAAAGACCTCTACCGACTCGGTCAAGAATTAATGTTAGAGGTAGACGACATTTTGCCGATCGTCGAAGCCGCCAAATTAATGGAATTCCTAGTAATTCAAGAAGGCGACCTCCTGTTAACACCAGTTGGAATTCAATTCATTGCCGGCGGAATTGACCAGCGCAAACAAATTGTTCGCACCCAAATCCTCAGCAACATTCGTGCAGTACAGCAAATTTCTCGAATGCTTCAGTCTAAGCGAAATCACCGCATTTCTGAAGAGTTGATTTTGGACATTCTCGAAGCCCACTTTAGCCCCCAAGAAGCAATGCGGCAATTAAAAACTGCGATTGACTGGGGTCGTTATGCAGAGTTGTACAGCTACGACGAACCAGGAGGCGAAATATTTCTAGAATCCGAAGAACCTAAAAATGAGTAGTCAGTAGTCAGTAGTCATTGGTTACTGGTTACTGGTTACTGGTTACTGGTTACTGGTTACTGACTACTGGTTACTGGTTACTGGTTATTAGTCATTAGAATCAACAACTAACAACTAATAATTAATAACTAATAACAATAGTAACTGACCAATTCCCAATGCCCAATCCCCAATTCCCAATTCCCAATTCCCAATCCCCAATCCCCAATTCCCAATTCCCAATTCCCAATTACCAATGCCCAATTACCAATTACCAATTACCAATTACCAATTACCAATTACCAATAACTAATTATTATGACAAGACCCCTAACACCCGCCAATAAAACATTAGAAAGATCGACTTGGACTTGGCAAGACGGCTTGCTAATTCTAGCAATCTTCTCTCTAATTCTAGTAATAGTCCAAACAGCTTCTCAATTCAACAGTGACTACAACCCAAACTTTAAAATTGAGACCACCCTCAATGTATTGCCAGGGTATACAGCCCAGACTCTTTTACGCATGACAGCAGCCTATTTTTTATCCTTGCTATTTACCTTAGTTTATGCTTATTCAGCTTACCGCTTTCCTCTCGCAGCAAAAATTTTAATTCCCTTATTAGATATTTTACAGTCGATTCCAGTTTTATCCTTTTTGCCCGGAGTAGTTTTAGCGCTAGTTACATTATTTCCCGGTCAAAGAATCGGCGTAGAACTCGCATCGATTATCTTAATATTCACTGGAATGACTTGGAATATGACCTTTAGTTTCTATCAGTCCCTATCCGGCATTCCGCAAGAACTCAAGGAAGCTGCTCAAGTTTATCGGCTGAATGCTTGGCAACAATTTTGGACGTTAGAATTGCCCGCTGGTGCGATCGGGCTGGTGTGGAACAGCGTCATGTCAGTGGCTGGTGGCTGGTTCTTTTTGATTGCGATCGAATCTTTTACCTTGGGTGCTAAAAACTTTCATCTGCCCGGACTCGGTTCCTATTTGGGCAAGGCAGCTAATGAAGGCAATTTTGGGGCGATCGGCTGGGGTTTAGCAGTATTAATTGGTGTGATTGTAGCCATAGATTTTTTCATCTGGCAGCCTTTGATTGCTTGGGTGGAAAAGTTTAAATATCAAGCCGTAGAAGCGACCAATGTACCGCAGTCCAAGGTGTTGGATTTTTTAAGGCGATCGGCGACGCTGCGGGTGTTGAAGTCGCGCATATCGCCCGTAGGTGACAGTTTCGATCGCTATGCGGCAAGAGGTTTTGCACCTGCTCATTTACCAACCAGTCCTCGCGCACAAAGCCGCCTCGGCAATTGGATCAATTGGCTGTTTGTCAGCGGGTTTGCTGCGATCGTCCTTTGGGGAACCTGGGAAGCCTTACTGCTGCTGAGGTTCCTGAGTGTATCTGATTGGCAAAAAGTCGTGGGAGGTGCATTTTTTACGGCTTTGCGAGTCATTTGCGCGCTATTTTTATCGCTGTTGTGGACTGTACCTGTCGGAGTGGCGATCGGTCGAAATCCGCGTTTAGCTCAGATTTTGCAGCCTTTAGTGCAAATAGCCGCTTCTGTACCAGCAACGGCTTTATTTCCCGTATTGCTACTAGCTCTAATTCACGCTGGAGGCGGGTTGCAAATTGGTTCTGTAGCGCTGATGATGTTGGGTACAATGTGGTATTTGCTGTTTAATGTGATTGCGGGCGCTCAAGCCATACCTTCGGAGTTATTTGAAGCCGCGCAAGTTTACAAACTTTCCCTAATTCAACGCTGGAAAACTTTAATTTTGCCGGGAATATTCCCTTATTTAATCACAGGAATTATTACGGCGGTTGGCGGAGCTTGGAATGCGAGTATTGTCAGCGAATACGTGCAGTTTAAAGGTGAAATAATTAGAACGAGCGGTTTGGGCGAGACCATTTCTGAAGCAACGGCATCGGGTAATTTTCCTTTACTGTTAGCGGCTACTTCTGTGATGTCGCTGTTGGTTGTATTGACTAACCGTTTGGTGTGGCGCCCACTTTACCGTTTGGCACAAGAAAAATACCAGTTATTGGTTTAAGTCGGTTGACAGTTGATAGTTGACAGTTGGCAGTTGACAGTTGACAGTTGATAGTTGGCAGTTGGCAGTTGATAGTTGACAGTTGGCAGTTGACAGCTTGCCGTGAGCGAAGCCGAAGGGTTGACAGTATACCCATTCTCAAAGGCGATGAGGTAATTGGTAATTGGTAATTGGTAATTGGTAATTGGTAATTAATAATCGGTAATCGATCGCACTCTCCCGAACTCACACTCTGTTGCACTAGCTCGAAAACATCATACCAAGAAATTCGGTTTCGACAATACAGCTTGGTTTTGGTGCTGCCGCATCTGCCAAAAAATTCGGTTGCTCGCGCTGCCCGTGTAAATCATAATAACTGCAACCAGTGGTGTCAATAGGCTATAAACTGGATTCAGGAAGGCGTGCAGCACAGGTTGATACCAGTTACCACAAAAATGCAACTGTAGGTCAAGTTCAAATCTGCTGACTCAGTAAGTCATTCGCAATTCTTTAATCCCAAATCCCAAATCTAAAATCTAAAATCTAAAATCTAAAATTGCATGAGGAGGGTCATCAGTGACAGAAAACAATTATCAATCGTCTTCTCTACCCACCTACGCGCGAAAAGAACTGCGGGAATTAGTTCGATCGCAGTTAAAGGCTTTGTTGGAACAAGGAGACTTTCAAGGAGCAAAAGCGATTTTGCAGCCGGTGCAGGAAGCAGACATCGCTGAAGCTATCGAAGGCCTGCCGGAAACCATGCAAGTAATAGCTTTCCGGTTGCTTTCTAAAGACGAAGCGATCGCAGTTTACGAATATCTCGACTCCAGCGTTCAGCAGTCTCTGTGCGAAAAATTCAAACGCCAAGAAGTCATCGATATTGTAGACAAAATGTCCCCGGACGATCGAGCTAAACTATTTGACGAACTGCCGGCCATCTTAGTCCGCCGCCTCTTAGGTGAATTGAGCCCAACGGAACGCGAAGCTACGGCCCAACTCTTGGGTTACGAAGCCAGTAGCGCCGGTCGGATTATGACCCCAGAATACATTTCTCTCAAAGAAAGCTTTACCGTTGCTCAAGCTTTAGACAGAATTCGCTCTTTAGCTAAAACTACCGAAACCATTTATTCTCTTTACGTCACTGATGCGGCGCGAAGGTTGAGTGGCATTTTATCCTTGCGGGATTTAGTCACTTCTCCCCTCGACAAAACTGTCGGCGAAATTATGACCCGCGAGGTAGTTTCTGTGCAAACGGGAACGGATCGAGAAGAAGTAGCTAGGTTGATCCAGCGTTACGATTTTTTAGCTGTGCCCGTTGTAGACCGCGAACAGCGTCTGGTGGGGATCATTACAGTTGACGACGCGATCGACATTTTAGAACAAGAAGCTGCCAAAGATATTTATACCTTGGGTGGCGTCCAGTCCGGCGGCGACAATTATTTTCAGACCGATTTAATCACCGTCGCCCGCAAAAGGGTCGTATGGCTGTTTGTTCTGCTGTTGACCAACACTGTCACCGGAGCAATTATTAGAGCTCAAGAAGATATTTTGCACCAAGTAGTCGCCCTAGCAGCCTTTATTCCGCTGCTGACTGGCACTGGAGGCAATGTCGGAGCCCAGTCCTCAACTGTGGTAATTCGCGGTTTGAATACTGATGAAATTACAGCCATGGGCCCCTTTCAAGTAATTGTGCGTGAGGGGATGGCGGGAGCGCTCCTAGGCGCTATATTGGGGACGGTAGCGACGGGGTGGGCTTACACTCTGCAAGGGAATTTAGCCGTGGCAATCGCGGTGGGGGTGAGTTTGCTGGCGATCGCAATTTTAGCTTCTATTGCCGGTTCAGCTCTGCCGTTTCTCTTTCGTTCTTTGGGTTTAGACCCCGCTTTAATGTCTGCTCCTTTTATTACCACCGCAGTTGATGTCCTCGGAGTCTTAATTTATTTCACTTTAGCTCGACTAATTTTGCAATTATAATATATTTAATTAGATTCGCATAAATTAAAAACCCATAGTAATTTTAAATTCCGTGATGTACAGCCTCCCAATTCCCAATGCCCAATGCCCAATTCCCAATTCCCAATTCCCAATTCCCAATTCCCAATTCCCAATTCCCAATTCCCAATTCCCAATTCCCAATTCCCAATTAATCTATGTCATCACCTAATTCATCAACCAAAATTCAAAATCCCAAATCGAGCAATTTGTTAGAAACTGCTGAATTAATCTTTCTTGCTGCCTCGGCTGTAGGATTGGCTGCTAGTTTGGTTTTGCAGCAGAGCATTTATGTCGAAGTTCCTGTAGTAATTTCGCTCTTTTTTAATTTTGTGAACCGCCAGAAGTTTCGCGGGCAAGTTAAAACAAGTACCGCGGCAGTGTTCGATCGCGTAAACCAACAAGCCACTACGAGCGATCGGGCGATCGAGCAATTACAACTTGCTGTAAGTTCTTTAGATACAGCTCTTGCCCAAACATCTCGCGAAAATCTCAATGTTGGCCAGGCAGAAAATTCCCACTCTATAATTTCAGCAATTGAGAACCTGCGCCAGCGGATCATAATTTTAGAAAAAACTATTAAAATGATTCAAAGCGAGATCGAAATCACCAGCCGCCAATTCAAACAACGGCCTGAGTTGCAACAAGTCGAAACTTTGACAACAATCATTCTGGACTTGCAGGAGTTTATCAACGAACTGCCGCAATGGGGAAATTTGCAGCAGCGACAGCTAACAGAACTTCAGCAACAAGTAGATAATGCTTTGGCTCAGCTTGCTCAAGAAATTGCTGTGATTCCCACCCGCGTGGAGGAGGCTGTAGCTAGTCGCGGCGGGGAAATTAACCAACCGTTAGGTTCTGGTGTGAATGCTGAGTCCAAAAATGCCGATCGATCTAAAACCCAGAATGAGAAAATTCGCCAGAAATATCCCAGGGCTTACGTAAAGTGGAGTCGCGAGGAAGATGAGAATTTACAGAAAGAATATGCAAACTGCCAAGAAGTTAGTGAATTAGCTCAGAAATTTCAGCGACAACCTGTTGCCATTCGTTCGCGCTTGCAAAAATTAGGATTGATCCAATAATATCGAGGTAATTGGGAATTGGGAATTGGGAATTGGGAATTGGGAATTGGGAATTGGGAATTGGGAATTGGGCATTGGGAATTGGGCATTGGGAATTGGGAATTGGGAATTGGGGGGAATTGGGAATTGGGAATTGGGAATTGGGAATTGGGAATTGGGAATTGGGAATTGGGAATTGGGAATTGGGAATTGGGAATTGGGAATTGGGAATGTGAGCATCTCAGTTTTGCATTTATGTATAGTGCGAGCGTCCCCGCTCGCGTATTGTACAATACGCGAGCGGGGACGCTCGCACTAATAACAAATAACAATAACAAATAACAAATAACCAATAACCAACAGCAAATAACCAATAACAAATAACAAATAACCAATAACCAACAGCAAATAACCAATAACCAACAACCAACAACCAACAGCAAATAACCAATAACCAACAGCAAATAACAAATAACCAACAGCAAATAACAAATAACCAATAACTAATAACCAATAACTAATAACTAATAACTAATAACCAATAACTAATAACAAAGCGATCGCCCTTTTTTTCAAAAGAGCGATCGCTTTGTTTATTTATTCAGTACCTGCTGCCAACAGCGGGCCACTAACATCACATCTCAAGGCTTTTTAGCCTTGCTCTACCTCATTCTAGAAATCTTGCGGTAACAAAGAACTTAAACGCTCCAATAAAGGATCGGACTCCCGACGAGGAGGAACCTCAGCATCAGAAACTGTATCATTCGCTACAGACTCAGACTCGATCGGATCAGGCTCTACTACTTTTGAAACTTGGGCAAAAGAAACTTGAGCAAACTTACTGTCAACACTCCCCTGCAACTGATCCAACTGCGCGCCCAATTGACTCAGGTGATGTTCCAGTCCTTCCAAACGGCTTAATTCCTCAGCAGAAACATTGCGCTCAAACTCAGCAAATCTGACCGCAAGTTCAGCAATACGCTGTTCCAACCGCTCAGAGCTATCTGTAGAGCTAGCAGACTCAGATACAGACAAAAACTGCCACAAAGCTTGCTTGCAGAGATTGCTGAAAGTCTGATACTTCGTAAAAGCCAACTCTTTTTCAATAGCCGCCAGCAAAGTTTGATCGGCAGCATCTTCCGTAAACGCCACCGAGAAATTCGCCTTATTTTTTGCCCACAGTGCCATAGGGTTCAAGCCTTAATGCGTTACTTTATCGTGGCTAGCTGAGCCTCAGCATAAATAAACTGTCCCAAAGCATTAGCTTTCCGAGAAGGCTGAGCCAAGTGAGCCTTAAGATTGGCGTCTTTCAGCAAAGGTTGGAGTACCTCCCAGAAAAATTCGCCGCCACCGCCAGTCAGAACTACGTCCGTCACCCGTTCCGGCAACCACTGTACCAAACGTTCGGACAGTTCGTTAGCGAAAGCCTCCCGCAAATCCTTAATAATCGGATCTAAATTAGTCGGCTTAGTCGCTCCTCTAGGACGGTAGAAACGCTGCCCTTCGGGTTTGTTCACCCCTTCCAATAAAGACAGGGATTGAGGGTCTGCCCCCGGAATTTTTGAGGCAACTTGTTCGTAGAATTTGTTCATGGCGAAGGAATCGCTCTTAGAAGCCGCTCGGGCGAACCGGAAACGATCGACCATTAACAAATCGGTAGTTTGGTGTCCGATATCGACCACAGCCACCGACAGTTCCGGCAACTCCGGCGTAAACTCCTTGTTGTCTTGAGCTTCGCACCAAATCAGGCTGCCGAATCCTTCCGGCATCACCCAAACGTGGCGAATATCAATTTCCAAACGCTCGCCGCGGTATACCACAACGTGGGGAGAGCGCAGTTGGCTGATAATCTCTTCCTTTTCTTTCTCAAACTGATCCTGCGAATAAAAAGGCAAACCCAGCACTACTGCCATTTCGCCCTTCATCTGGAAATATCCAGCACAGGAAAAAACCTTAACCAAAGCATCTACTACTTTCGACTGGTCAGCCCCACCGAGATTAGCGCCAAAGTCAGCGGCCAGTTGGCCGATGGCGTACCCCTTGCCCTGGTGCTCCAGCCACATATCCAACAGAGGGTCTGTTGCTTTTGACTCAAAGCTGCCGCCCCGCACCTTTTCCACGGGCATAGTAGCCACGTTGGCAGGGATGAAAACAACACCATTTGGGTTGCGACTCACGCAAGCTTTAGTTGCTGTACGACCCAAATCAGCACTAATAATCGATTTGTGAGAAGCGATCTTAGTCTGCTGCGTCAGCATAGCCGAATTAGGAACAAGCTGTCTAGTTGTCATTGAAATGTGTTACCTCACTGAGCCTCACCATTATCATGCCTTATCCCTGGACACTGCCGCGCTTAAAGACAGTGGGTTTTGAGGCGATTCTTCTAACTCTACCTAGATCGGTATTGAAATCAGCACCAAACATTATATTCGGGACGATCGCCCTTACCGTAACTAAGCTAACTTTTTCTCGATCGCGACGATCGCCGGCATCTTGCCCGATCGTGCATTGTTAAGTTAAATTTAGTAAAGATTCTGAGTGTAAACTTTTGTCACACTAATCCGAGACCGCCAGCTTACCCGATCTATCCCCAATTCAAGGCACCCGCATTTATGAAAATTTCTTGGCAAACTATACTACTTTGGACTTTACCCGCCCTAGTCATCGGCTTTTTCCTGTGGCAGGGAGCCTTCGCCGCGTCCCCGGCAGAAATGAGCAAGAACACCGCCAGCACCCGCCTGAGCTACGGTAGATTCTTAGATTACTTAAACGCCGATCGAGTCACCAGTGTTGATTTATACGACGGAGGCCGCACTGCGATCATCCTAGCCGTCGATCCCGAACTGGACAATCACGAGCAGCGGTGGCGGGTAGACTTGCCGTCAAATGCTCCTGAACTCGTTTCTAGACTCAGAGATTCCAAAATTAGCTTCGACACTCACCCCCTCCGCAACGACGGCGCCATCTGGGGAGTGTTAGGCAATCTAGTATTTCCTCTCTTATTAGTAGGAGGGCTGTTCTTCCTGTTCCGCCGCGGCGGCAACGTGCCGGGGGGCCCAGGCCAAGCCATGAATTTTGGCAAATCCAAAGCACGCTTTCAAATGGAAGCTAAAACAGGCGTACTGTTCGACGACGTAGCAGGCGTAGAAGAAGCCAAAGAAGAACTTGCCGAAGTCGTGACTTTCCTCAAAAAACCCGAACGCTTCACCGCAGTCGGCGCCAAGATTCCGAAAGGCGTGCTGCTAGTAGGCCCTCCCGGAACCGGCAAAACCATGCTGGCAAAAGCGATCGCAGGTGAAGCCGCCGTCCCTTTCTTCAGCATCTCCGGTTCAGAATTTGTCGAAATGTTTGTCGGTGTTGGCGCATCCCGCGTCCGCGACTTGTTCAAGAAAGCTAAAGAAAATGCTCCTTGTATAATTTTTATCGATGAAATCGATGCAGTGGGCCGCCAGCGCGGCGCCGGTATCGGTGGCGGTAACGATGAACGGGAACAAACCCTGAACCAGTTGCTGACCGAAATGGACGGTTTTGAGGGCAATACAGGCATCATCATCATTGCTGCTACGAACCGCCCTGACGTGCTCGACTCGGCGTTGCTACGTCCGGGACGTTTTGACCGCCAAGTTAGCGTTGATACACCGGATATCAAGGGCAGGTTGGAAATTCTTGAAGTTCACGCGCGCAACAAGAAGCTGTCTGAGGAGATTTCTTTGGATGCGATCGCCCGCCGCACTCCCGGTTTTACCGGTGCTGATTTGGCTAACTTGCTCAACGAAGCTGCCATTTTGACAGCAAGACGGCGCAAAGATGCGATTACGATGCTGGAAATTGACGATGCAGTCGATCGCGTCGTCGCAGGTATGGAAGGTACACCGCTGGTAGACAGCAAGAGCAAACGCTTGATTGCTTACCACGAAATCGGCCACGCGATCGTCGGCACAGTCATTCAAGCCCACGATCCCGTCCAAAAAGTTACCTTAGTTCCTCGCGGACAAGCCCGCGGCTTAACTTGGTTTATGCCCAGCGAAGACCAAGGTTTGATTTCGAGATCCCAAATCCTAGCCCGGATTAGCGGTGCATTGGGCGGCCGCGCAGCCGAAGAAGTAGTTTTCGGCGACGCTGAAGTTACCACCGGTGCCGGCAACGACTTGCAGCAAGTCAGCGGTATGGCCCGCCAAATGGTTACTCGCTACGGGATGTCTACCTTGGGCCCGATCGCCCTAGAAGCTCAACAAAGCGAAATTTTCCTCGGCAGGGACTACACCGCGCGATCGGAATATTCCGAAGAAATTGCCTCTCGCATTGATGGACAAGTTCGATCGATTGTCGATCGTTGTTATGACGAAGCGCGCCAAATTATTCGCGACAATCGTACCGTAGTCGATCGGCTAGTCGATTTGTTAATCGAAAAAGAAACCATCGACGGCGAAGAGTTGCGCCTAATCGTCTCTGAATACACTTTTGTTCCTGAAAAAGAACAATACGTTCCTCAGCTTTAAAAAGCTAATCTTCACGGAAAATATTCAGGGCGAATAGAATTCGCTGAGTTTACGATCGCACAAACAAAGTCCGCCTCCGCGGACTGAAGAAATTCAACCCGCGCAGGCGGGTTTTGTTTGTGTAGGAGCGGTTTCAACCGCCGAGTTTGTTTGTAAAATAGCAACAGTAGATTAACGTAAATTAACCCAGATGAACAATAAATTTGTCACCCATAAAATCAATAATTTGTCAAGCTTGTTTCTAGCTACTTTAATTTTTATTCCCCTCAATACTTTGAGCGCCCGCGCCGAAAAATTAAGATGTTTTGTAGATATTTGCATTGACCCCAGCAGCGTAAAATTAAGTAAATCCAATTTTCCCGGTGCTCCCTCTTATCCTGTCAGAACAGTTTTAGGAACTCAGCAGTTTAGTAACGAGAAAATGCGGGTGCAGATGGAAGTTAACTGCAAGCAGCGAGAGTTTAGAACTGTCAGAGTTAGCCAAGATGGCGAAAATTGGTCAAATTTCGATCCGAGGTGGACTTTAGTCGATCGCAACTCATCTTTGTCTCGGATGGTTGACTATACTTGTCAGTTGACAGTTGACAGTTGACAGTTGACAGTTGACCGGGGATAGCGACCTCTACCTGGAAGGAAGAAGATTAGAGTAATGAATAGTAATTATTGTAGGGTGCGTCAGGGGGCTGAATATGTTTTGTACCTACTCAAAAATTCTCCCCCCTGACGCACCCTACGGCTAGTTAACCGCGCACCCTATACTTGTGTAGGCTGCAATCTAAAATCTAAAATCTAAAATCTAAAATCGGATGACCAACCCCATCGAATACCGGCAAAGACGCGAACAGTTAATGGCAAAAATTGGCAGCGGGACAGCAATATTTCGCAGCGCGCCCGCAGCCGTCATGCACAACGATGTTGAATACGCCTACCGACAAGATAGCGATTTTTTCTATTTAACTGGTTTCAACGAAGCTGCGGCGGTAGCAGTGCTCGCACCACACCACGAAGAACACAAATTTGTTTTGTTTGTGCAGCCAAAAGACTTGGAAAAAGAAACTTGGCACGGTTATCGCGCTGGAATTGAAGGCGCCAAAGCCTTGTACGGCGCGGATGAAGCGTTTCCGATCGCCGAACTTGCCGAAAAATTGCCAAAATATTTAGAAAAAGCCGATCGCATATATTATCACTTCGGGCGCGATCGCAATTTCGACCAAACAGTCCTCAACCACTGGCAAAGCTTGATGCGAACTTACCCCAAACGCGGTACAGGCCCCACTGCGATCGAAGATTCCAACATCATATTACACCCGATGCGGCTGGTAAAAAGCCAAACAGAATTAGCATTAATGCGAAAAGCAGCTAATATCTCAGTTACCGCCCACAACCGCGCCCGAGAATTTGCCAAACCAGGCAGATACGAATACGAAATTCAAGCAGAAATAGAACATATTTTCGGCATGAACGGCGGCACCCCCGCCTACCCTTCAATTGTTGCATCCGGTTACAATTCCTGCGTCCTCCACTACATCGAAAACAACCGCCAAATGCAGGAAAATGATTTGCTGCTAATAGATGCCGGTTGTGCTTGCGGCTACTACAATGCCGACATTACTCGCACCTTTCCCGTCAGCGGCAAATTCACCGCCGAACAACAGATAATTTACGACTTAGTTTTGCAAGCACAAACCCAAGCAATTAGTCAAGTATATCCGGGAAATCCTTACAGCAAAATTCACGAAACCGCAGTGCGCGTTTTGGTGGAAGGTTTAATGGATTTAAAACTTTTGGTGGGCGACATTGAAGAGATAATTAAAGAGGAGAAATACAAGCCATTTTATATGCACCGCACTGGTCACTGGCTGGGATTGGACGTGCACGATGTCGGTGTTTATCAGTACGGCGAAAATCCGCAACTTTTGCAAGCAGGACAAGTTCTGACGGTGGAACCGGGGATTTATATTTCTCCTTATATTAAACCCGTTGAAGGACAGCCGGAGGTTCCTGAAAAATGGCGCGGTATAGGTGTGAGAATTGAAGATGATGTTTTGGTGACAATTGACAGTCATGAAGTTTTGACCGCCGGAGTTCCGAAATGAAAGCCGCTATGTTTCAACAGTTGACAGTTGACAGTTGACAGTTGACAGTTGACAGTTGACCGCTTGAGGGCGACCTCTTCCGGTCAGTCCGAGGATGGGAGTAATGAATCGTCTTCTTTTAATTTCTACGCCAAACCCAGAGGCTTTCAACCAATTCTTTCTGGTAACAAAGCAGAAGGTAATAAATCTTTTGTCTGGCTGCGGTCAATTTCACATTTCAATTTCACAAAGCGAAGAAGGCAGAAAATGGGAATAATCTCAATCAGCAGGCATTTTCTGGGCAAAACTTAATATATTTGTAAATTTTGTGTGAAATGGTGCTAGTTGGCAGTCAAGACTGGATCCTTCTAATGTTAGGCTAGACACAACTATAGTCCGCAACTGCAAATTAAGAACTTACTATGTGTAGTGAGCCCACAGAGATCGATCGCGCCCTCACCACCTGCGAAGCGCTAGTCGCAGAGCAAAAAGAAAAAATTCGGCAACTCGAAGAGAATTTGCAGGAAGAAATAGAATTGCGGCGCAAATTAGAAGCACAACTGAAAAGAGATATCATTGAGCTAACTCAAACAGAAGCTTCTTTCCGACAAAATCAAGAATTTATGCAAAGGGTGGCTGATACTACCCCCGGTGTTTTATACATTTACGACCTCATAGAAAACCGCAATCTCTATGGAAATCGCTACATCGCCGAGTTTTATGGTTGCACGGCGGCACAAGTTCAGGAAATGGGAAACGATGCCCTTTCTTTGCTAGTTTATGCTGAAGATATAGAGAAACTTAGCGTTCATGTCGAAACAGAAATAGCCGTAGCTAAAGATGGAGAAATCCTGGAAACAGAGTACCGAATTCAGCACCCTAGCGGCGAATTGCGGTGGTTTCACGATCGGCACGCAATTTTTTCTCGCACTCCTGACGGCAGGCCAAAACAAATAGTCGGAGTTGCCCAAGATATCACCGAGCGAATTGAGGCAGATGCCGCTCTCCGAGAAAATCAAAAGTTTATTCACAGTATAACCGAAGCACTTCCAGGCCTTGCGTACATTTACGATATTACTGAAAATCGAAATATTTATACCAACAACCAAGTTAACCAAATTCTCGGCTATTCCTCCGAACAAGTTCAACAGTTAGGAGACGCACTTTTTCCCACAATTATGCACCCCGATGATTTGCTAAAAATCCCGGAAATCCAAGCAAAAATATCAACACTCAAGGACGGCGAAATATTTGAGTGCGAGTACAGGCTGAGAAATGCTCGGGGTGAATGGCGCTGGTTTATGGGCAGAGATATTGTTTTCTTGAGAAACTCTGACGGTTCGCCGAAACAAACTCTCGGTATTGTTATAGATATTACTGAACACAAGCGAGTTGCCCTAGAGCGAATTGAGTTAATCGCATCTCTTGAAAAAAGCCAGGAAATGTACCGAACTCTGATCAAGCATTATCCGAATGGATCGGTATTTTTGTTCGATTCTGATTTGCGCTATATTTTGGTTGACGGTCAAGGTTTGGCGGTAGTTGGTTTGTCCAAAGAACTGGTGGAAGGCAAAACCTTGTCGGAAATATCGCCGCCAGAAGATTTGGAATTTTTTGAGACCAAATATCGCGCAGCTTTAGCAGGAGAAGAGAATAATTTTGAATATAAATATCGCGATCGATTTTATTCAACAACAGTTTCTCCAGTCAAAAACGACCAGGCAGAAATTTTTGCAGGCATGGTAGTTACTCAAGATATTACAGAAAAAAAACAGTCAGAATTCGTGCTGCAACGCCTTAAAAATGAGCTAGAAATAAAATATCACAAGCGTACTGAAGATTTAAGAATAGCTAACCAACACTTGCGGGAAGAAATTATCGATCGCTGGCGTACCGAAGAATTTTTGCGGGAAAGTCAGGAACAGCTAGAATTGTTTTTTTCTCAATCTTTAGATGGTTTTTTCTTTATGATGCTGGACGAACCAGTGTACTGGGACGATACCTCTGACAAAGAAAAAGTTTTGGATTACGTATTTTCTAACGGGCGGGTAACGAAGGCAAATGATGCTTTGATCGCTCAATACGGAGCTACTAGGGAAGAGTTTATTGGCGTGACGCTTAACTCTTTCTTGTTCCACAACTTGGCTGGTGACAGAGAAATTATTAGGCAATTTTTTGATGCTGGCAGAATTCACATCGAAAATGACAATCGCAAGTTTGATGGTGAGCTAATTTGGGTGGAAGGCGATTATATTTGCATTGACGATTCCCAGGGCAGAATTGCCGGGTATTTTGGGGTGCAGCGCGATATTAGCGATCGCAAAAAAGCAGAAGCTGCCCTTAGAGATAGCGAAGAACGTTTTCGCGCAACCGTCGAACAAGCAGCAGTCGGCATTACTCATTGCGATAAAAATGGTCGCTATTTGCGAGTCAACCAAAAGTTCTGTAATATTTTGGGATATACTGCGGAAGAGTTGCTGTGCGGAACTTGGATGGATGTCAGTTACTGTGAAGATCTAGAGCCGGACAGGGAAAAAAATAACAGATTGTTTGACCGGGAAATTGACTGTTTCAACATGGAAAAACGCTTGGTTTGCCAAGATGGTTCTTTAATTTGGGTAAATATCACTGTTTCCCTCGTCCAAGAACCGTTGAGCGGAGCAATTTACAATGTAGCAGTCATAGAAGATATTAGCGATCGCAAAAAAGCTGAAGCAGCACTGAAGGAAAGCGAAGAAAGGTTTCGACAGCTAGCAGAAAATATTGAAAGCGTGTTTTGGATGGTAGGCGTTCACCCCCAAGAATTTATTTATGTCAGTCCGGGTTACGAAAAAATTTGGGGGAGAAGCAGTGCTGATTTGTATGCTTGCGGGCGCTTTTTTGCAGAGTCACTCCATCCAGAAGATCGCGCTCGGGTGATTGCTACATTCACTAAACAAGTTCTAGCTGAAGACGAGATTGAGTATCGCATTGTCAGGCCAGACGGCGAAATTCGCTGGATTCGCGATCGGGCTTTTCCGATTAGAAATCAAGGTGGTGAAATTTACCGCGTTGTTGGGATTGCAGAAGATATCAGCCAAGCAAAACAGGCAGAAAAAGCGATCCGTGAAAGTGAAGAACGCTTCCGCCAGCTTGCAGAAAATATCCAAGATTCCTTCTGGCTAGTTTCTGCTGATTTTACCGATTTATTATATCTGAGCCCAGCTTACGAACAAATCTGGGGGCGCAGTCGCGAAGAATTGTATGCCGAGCCGATAAAATGGATGGAGTGGGTGCATCCAGAGGATATACATTTGCTGCAAGAGGGACTTCCGCAAGTGTTGCAGGGCGAGTTCACCAGTATCGAATATCGGATTGTACTGCCTGACGGCACAATTCGCTGGGTGTGCGATCGAGCTTTTCCCATTTATGACGAAGCGGGCAAAATTTATCGGCTGGCGGGTATTTGCGAAGATATTAGCGATCGCAAATTGACCGAGGCCCGCATCCAAGCGGCACTCCGCGAAAAAGAAGTATTGCTCAAAGAAATTCACCACCGAGTCAAAAATAATATGCAGGTAGTTTCCAGCCTGCTGCAACTTCAAGCTCAATACATTGAAGACGAACCGACGCTTGCTTTATTTGAAGAAAGCCAAACCCGCATCCATTCAATGGCTCTGATTCACGAGCAACTTTATCAATCGGAAAATATCGATCGAATCCACCTCCCCCCTTACGTTGAAAACTTGATTGCTAATTTGTATCAATCTTTTGGTTGTGGTAACACTTCTATCAAATTCAATCTCAATGTTGATTCCATATATTTAAATATAGAAACGGCAATTCCTTGCGGTTTAATCATTAATGAACTGGTTTCAAACTCCTTAAAGTATGCTTTTGGTCAAAGTTTATCGGGAGAAATTAGTATTAATTTTAATGAAAGTAATTTCCCAGAATTTCATTTAAGTATTCAAGACGACGGCAGCGGATTTCCGGCGGACTTTGATGTGGAAAGTAGCGAAACATTAGGATTGCGATTAGTGCGGATGTTAACTCAGCAATTAGAAGGAAATCTGGTTATTGACACTGAGTGCGGAACTTGTTACCATATTACTTTCCTTGAGTTAAATTATCGGCGTCGCATTTAAGAAAAAAATATGAATCCTATAAAAATATTGGTAGTAGAAGATGAAATAATTGTAGCTCAGGACATAGCAGGCAGATTAAAAAAGCTGGGTTATGCAGTAACAGCTATTGTTGCTTCAGGAGAAGAAGCTCTAGAAAAAGTAGACGAAAGTCCGCCAGATTTAGTGCTGATGGATATCGTGCTTAAAGGTGAGATGGACGGCGTGACAGCCGCAGAAAAAATTAGAAAGAAGATAGATATACCGACAGTATTTTTAACAGCTTATGCCGACGATAAAACGATGCAAAGAGCGAAAATTACAGACCCATTCGGCTACATTATCAAACCATTTCAACAAAATGATTTGCGGGTGGCGATCGAGATTGCGCTCCACAGGCACGAAATCGAAACCAAAATGCGAGCAGCTCTCAAAGCTTCGGAAGCAGCCAGAGAGTCGGTGGAAGAAAAAGCGCACCGCCAAAACCAGTATATATCAATGGCTGCCCACGAATTGCGGAACCCGCTGAACACGATTTTAATCTCTGCCGAGCTCCTAGAACTCGATCGCACTCGCAGCAGTGACGAATCTCAAGTCAAAACCCTGCGCCTAGTGCACTCAGCTACCCAAAAGATGAACCAGCTAATCGAGGATATGCTGTTCATGGGCCGAGCAGAAGCAGGGAGACTCAAATGCAATCCATTACCGATAAATTTACTCGAATTTTGTCAAGATTTGCTGGATCAATTGCAGTTAGGACATGAAGCCAAACACAAACTAAGATTCAGCCCGTCTGCCGTTACCAGCGCGATGTTAGATCAACAATTGCTGCACGGCATTATTTCTAACTTAATCGTCAACGCCATAAAATATTCTCCCGACGGCGGGCAAATAACCTTAGAATTGGAATGCCGTCAACCAGGCGAGGGAGACAAAGAAGCTATTTTCTGCTTGTCTACTCAGTCTTTGTTTGCCAATTCCCCATTTAAAAATATTAACTCTCCTTTACTAATTATTCGCATCCGAGACGAAGGTATGGGCATCCCAGAAACCGAAGTAGGGAAAATATTTGAAATGTTTTACCGTTGCAAGAATAGTGGAAAGATTAAAGGTAACGGTTTGGGATTGACGATTGTTAAAAAAGCTGTGGATTTGCAAGGAGGTGCGATCGCCTGCGAAAGCAAACTCGGGGTTGGTACTACCTTTACAGTCGCGCTTCCTTACGTAGCCCTTTCCTCTAAGGCTGAATTGTCAAAGACTTAAATGCCAGGTAACGGAGGACACGGCAATGCCGTTTCCCTACCCCAAAATAATCATGAACCCTTGATGAGAGATGTAACCATCGCAAGCATTTATTGTAGGGACACGGCAGTGCCGTGTCAGACGTGGTTCAACTGTGCTCACCCACCGCTGTGGGTAATATCAATTCCGATGCCACTAATCAAAATGTTGCAAAATCCACTCAACCCCCGCAGCTAAATTTGCAGCAATAAAATCAGGTTTAGTATGGTGCTGATACTCGCCACTCAACACGCTTTCCCCGTAACCAGTCTGCACCAAAATACCAGTACAACCGGCATTGTGAGCCATATCGACATCCGTCGCTTTATCCCCCACCATAAAACTATTCGCCAAATCCAAATCGTGTTCCCAAGCCGCCGCTACCAACATCCCCGTATTCGGTTTTCGCCAAGTCGTGTACCGGGTAAATTCTGGATTTGTTCCGCCTTCTGCTGCACTCAAGTAAGGACAATAATAAAGAGCATCTAACCTCGCTCCGGCTTCATTTTCTAGTAACAAACACAGGCGTTTGTGCAAATTTTCTACGTGGGCCACAGGATAATAACCCCTCGCCGGCCCCGATTGATTGGAAACCAAACAGCAAAATATTTGTCTGTCATTTAAACGGCGTACAGCTTCAGCTATGCCGGGGATTAAATGCAAATCTTCTAGTTTGTGAATGTAGCCAGCTTCGATATTGAGAACGCCATCGCGGTCGAGAAATACTGCTCGTTTCATAGAATTGCGATCGGATTGTAGATACTGTCTGGAACTGTCAAGGAGTAGCGCTCAAATAATTCGGGATCGAAGGCTTTTTGGATTTATAAAACCCCAAAGCCGTGCGACTCCAATTATACTCTAGCTACCCTAAAAAATCAAGACAGTATCTACAGATATTAGACAAGATTACAAAAGTCCTTTTAATCAAATTTTGGGACGGGCTAGAAGCCCATCCCACAAGAAAAAAGATTTTTTTGGGAGGTTGCTCAGAGCAGCGTCCTAACTATTTTTGCAAGAAGTCTATTGCAATTAATTTATCCGCCCCGTCACTACTTTTTGTACCAAGCTTGGCGCCACTGTTTCATTTGCTCAATCTCTTGCTTTTGCGAAGTCAGAATCTCTTGAGATAATTTCTTCATTTCCGGCCGTTTCGACTTCTGCAACGCATCTTCAGCCATCACTAAAGCTCCTTCGTGGTGGGGAATCATCGCATTCAGAAATCGGAGGTCAAATTCAGCATCAGCCGCTCCTAAATCCATGCTCATCATCATGGCTTGCATTTGTTCGGGAGTCATTGGCATCATGTGATTCATTTGAGCGTGATAAGCCATTGGCGTACTGTCGGCTTTGGCATACCAAGTTTTTCGCCACTCTTTCATTTGATTGATTTCGCGGTTTTGAGCGGCAATAATGTTATTAGCTAGTTTTTTCATTTCCGGGCGCTTTGACTTGTTGAGCACCTCTTTCGCCATGTTTACAGCACCTTGATGGTGTACTGTCATGCCATCAATAAATCGCAAATCGTAGTCGGCATCAGCCGGGCCTAAATCCATTGACATATTGTGATTCATGCCATGATTCATACCACCCATGCCGCCACTTTGTGCCGCGTCTTGCTTGTTGTTCGCTTGGGTTGTTGCGGTAACATTTGGGGCTTGAGTTGGGCTGGTAGGAGATTTTGAACAAGCTGCTAGAATTCCGCTGGTTGCGGTGGCTGTGGCGGTCAAGATTAGCGCTGCCAAGCCTGTTTTTAATGAAATTGGTTTCATAGATTTTATATCCTTAAAACTCCCAGGTTTATTCAGTTTCTCACATATAAATGAAATTGGCATGAAATTCTTGAGTCGAAGTTGTCAGTTGACAGTTGACAGTTGACAGTTGACAGCGACCTTTACCTAGAAGGAAGAGGATTGGAGTAATGAATAGTCTGATTTTAATTTCTCCCAAAAAAGCTTGGGGCTTTCAACCGATTCTTTCTGGTAAATAAATCTTGCCGTGCCATCAATTAGATAAAGCATGAATTTCACTAAAACTTAATAATTAATTTGGAATTTCCCCTTGACTCTCCTGCTAACTGGAGACTTTACAATGGAGTTAATTCATCTATGAAGCTTCGGGTGCATTTCACTTTTGAAGAGGGCGAAGCATGACCGCATACAAGTTATTAGTTATAATCTTATTTTCACTGCGGTCATGCTTCGCCCCTACAAACATATTTGCCTTGCACAGGTCGCTGCACCCGAAGCAAAGTAGTTTCTGCTGAGGTTCCACAATTATGACTTTAGAGCTAAAAATTCCCAAAATGGCTTGTTCGGCTTGTGTGAATACAATCACAAAAGCAGTCCAAGCTATTGACTCAGGCGCTGCTGTTGAGGCAGATATCAAGACAAAATTGGTCGCGATTCAAACGGCTAAGCCGGAAAGTGAAGTTAGAAAAGCGATCGCATCTGCTGGCTATCCAGCCAGTTGATTTTAGATTTTAGATTTTAGATTTATATCATGTCCGCAGAGAACGACCATGATAAGATTTGTTTGTAGTGAGGACTTCAGTCCTCTGAATTATGAGGACTGAAGTCCTCACTACAAACCGTTTTTATTATGGTAATTTACAGGACATAATATTACTCTACAGATGAATCTGGGAGATTGAATAAGAGTCTCATTTTTTTGATTCTCTACTACAGCCCTGCGGCCGCTTGTATCCGTTTTTTGGGGTGCATCTGGTTTTTGAAGAGGGCGAAGCATGACCGCATATAAATTATCAGTTATCATCCCATATTTTCTGCGGTCATGCTTCGCCCCTACGGATGTATTCGCCAAACCCAGATGCACCCGTTTTTTGGGATTATTTGAACCCAGAAGCTCATTTTCTAATTTAGGAGGGCATTTATGGACAATCTCACACTTAAATTGCGGGGCATGAGTTGTGCTGCTTGTGCTTCCTCTATCGAACAAGCAATTAAATCTGTCCCCGGCGTAATTGAGTGCAGCGTCAATTTTGGCATGGAACAAGCAACCATCCAATATGACTCGAAGCAAACCAACTTAACAATCATTCAAGAAGCTGTTGATGCAGCGGGATACGAAGCTTTGCCCCTGCAAGAAATGGCAGAGGATGATGCAGAAAAAGCCGATCGCAAATCCGCATCTCAAAACTTGCAGCGAAAACTCTGGATCGCAGGCAGCATCAGCATTATACTGGTTTTGGGCGGCATTCCAACCATGACAGGCTGGCACCTGCCATTCATTCCCGCATGGCTGCACAATTTTTGGTTGCAATTAGTGCTGACATCACCAGTACAGTTTTGGTGCGGTAAATCGTTTTATGTGGGGGCTTGGAAATCGTTAAAACGGCGCGTCGCCACAATGGATACCCTGATTGCTTTGGGGACAAGTGCTGCTTACTTTTATTCGGTATTTGTGACATTTTTGCCCGGTTTATTTACCTCGCAAGGTTTGAATCCTAGCGTTTACTACGAAGTTGCCACCAGCGTGATAGCGTTAATTTTGTTGGGAAAAAACCTCGAAAATAGAGCGAAGGGAGAGACTTCGGAAGCAATTCGCAAACTCATGGGTTTGCAAGCAAAAACTGCTCGGATCGTTCGCAACGGAGAAGAGTTAGAAGTACCCATCGCCCAAGTGGCAATTGGTGACATTGTGCAGGTGCGTCCGGGCGAGCAAATCCCCGTTGACGGAGAAGTGATTGAAGGTGCTTCGACGGTAGATGAAGCAATGGTTACGGGGGAAAGTTTGGCTGTTAAAAAACAACTTGGCGATGAAGTTATTGGAGCGACAATTAACAAAACAGGCAGCTTTCGGTTTCGCGCTACCAGAGTTGGCAAAGATACATTTTTAGCTCAAATTGTCAAGATGGTGCAGGATGCCCAAGCTTCAAAAGCACCGATTCAAAAGTTAGCAGACCAAGTGACGGGCTGGTTTGTTCCTGTAGTAATTGCCATCGCTTTAGCTACTTTTATTATTTGGTTTAACGCGATGGGTAACTTCACTTTGGCGACGGTGACAATGGTGGAAGTGCTGATTATTGCCTGTCCCTGTGCTTTGGGTTTGGCGACTCCGACTGCTGTGATGGTTGGCACGGGTAAAGGTGCAGAAAATGGAATTTTAATTAAAGGAGCCGATAGTTTAGAATTGGCTCACAAAATTCAAATTATTGTGTTAGATAAAACTGGAACGCTTACGGAAGGTAAGCCGACTGTTACTGATTTTGTGACAATTAAAGGAACGGCCCAGAGCAATGAGTTAAAGTTGCTGCAATTGGCGGCGTCTGTAGAGCGAAATTCGGAGCATCCTGTAGGGGAAGCTGTGGTTAAATACGCTCAATCTCAAGAGGTGAAGTTGACAGATATTCAGGATTTTGAGGCTGTGGTGGGGAGCGGCGTGCGAGGGGTTTCGGGGGGAAAGTCGATCGCCCTGGGAAGCCTCAGGTGGATGCAGGAACTAGGCTGCGATACTGAATATCTGGAGCTGCGCGCGCGAGCTTTTGAAGCTGCGAGCAAAACGGTGGTTTGGATGGCTGTAGAGGGCAAAATTGAGGCAATTCTGGCCATTGCGGATGCTCTGAAACCTTCGTCGGCGCGATCGGTGAAAGCGCTGCAAAAACTCGGTTTGGAGGTGGCCATGCTGACTGGGGATAACCGCGCGACTGCGGAGTCGATCGCCCAATCGGTAGGAATTACTCGGATTTTTGCCGAAGTTAGACCCGACCAAAAAGCAGCTCAAATCCAAGCGCTGCAAGGAGAAGGCAAAATTGTAGCGATGGTGGGAGACGGGATTAACGATGCTCCTGCTTTGGCCGCTTCGGATGTGGGAATTGCGATCGGTACCGGCACTGATGTGGCGATCGCAGCCAGCGACATTACCTTAATTTCCGGCGATTTGCAAGGCATAGTTACAGCAATTCAACTTTCCCGCGCCACGATGCGGAACATCCGCGAAAATCTGTTTTTTGCCTTTATTTACAACATCGCGGGTATCCCGATCGCCGCTGGCATTTTGTACCCGATTTTTGGCTGGTTGCTCAATCCGATTATCGCTGGTGCAGCAATGGCTTTTAGTTCGCTTTCGGTAGTGACTAATGCTTTGCGGTTGCGGAATTTTAAAGTGAAAGTTATTGCATAATTTAAGAGGGATTTGAGAAATGTTTAGCCAGCGTCAAGTTTTAGGAAGTCTCGCAGGTTTAGGAATTATGCTCGGACTTGCATCGGGAGTTCGAGCCAATCAAATATCAACTCATCCTGCAAATTCAACTGCTCAATTTCGGCAAATAGAACAACCGATAAGTTTAAAAATTGGCATAACAGCAGGCGGATTGAGCTTAATTGGTTTAGAATTATGGTGGTTTTTGTTCAGTAAAAATCAAGCTTAGAAGGAAGAAGGAAGAAGGAAGAAGGAAGAAGGAAGAAGGAAGAAGGAAGAAGAGATACACAGCAAGCTTTTTAGCGAGCCGTATTTTACGTTTTATTAGGTGGATTTACCTAAAACAAAGTAAATTTGGCCGTTGCGGTTTTTTCCACCAAGAACTCGGTAAAATTAAGAAAGCTTAAAAAATTTGGAGTGAGCTAAATGCAACTACTACACACGATGCTCCGAGTCGGAAACCTGGAAGAGTCCCTCAAATTTTACACCGAGGTTCTGGGGATGAGATTGCTGCGACAAAAGGACTATCCAGACGGTAAATTTACTCTGGCTTTTGTGGGCTACGGCGACGAATCCGACACTACAGTTTTGGAATTAACTTACAACTGGGGCGTCGCCGAGTACAATTTGGGTGATGCTTACGGTCATATTGCGATCGGCGTTGACGACATTTACGGTACTTGCGAAGCAATTAAAGCCCGCGGCGGCAAAGTTATTCGCGAACCCGGCCCGATGAAGCACGGTTCAACAGTCATCGCTTTTGTCCAAGATCCAGATGGATATAAAGTTGAATTAATTCAACTGAAAAATCAAGGTAGCAGCAGTCAGAAAGTAAGTGCGGCGACTGCATCTTAGTCTTCGCTAGGACAGGCTAGAAGCCCATCCCACAATTGTTTTTTCTTGTGGGATGGGCTTCTAGCCTGTCCCACAATTTGATTAAAATAACTTTGGCAATTCAAGTCTGCTTTCAAAGAGCGGCTCGCACCGGCCAAGGTACGTAGTTGCGCTTCAGCGCTCTTTATAATATTAGGGAAGAGCGCTGAAGCGCAACTACGTACCTAATTTGAGCGCTGAAGCGCAACTACGTACCCAAGAGCGCTGAAGCGCAACTACGTACCTAATTTGTCTGACGACAATAAAACCGCCCTGCTACTGACAGAATGCGAAGGGGTTTTCCACACTTTTAATTCGATCGCACTGACGGTACAAATTGCTGCAAGTAACTCTTTTGCCACAAAATAGAAAAACTGTTCCCTATTTGGCTTAAACTGTCAAATTTAGGAATTAATTTAGATTCTCGGCGCTTGTCTAAGGCAGCGAGCGTCGCAAAGAATATAGCTAATACTAACAAAAATACCACCATCACAATAAAAAACATAGTCCAATAGACTAGAAATTCACTTTGGTAGTAGTTGACGGTCAATATCGAGTTAATCACTGCATCGGATAAATACAAAACTAGCCCTATTGAAAACCACACTCCTAACAATAGCCACGTCCACTTAAACATCTGTGTTGCAGTCTTGTTATTTTTGGACGCCGAAAGTTCTAAATCTCTAATTTTGCTGTTAATTTTTGATGTGACTTCATACAAAGTAGACTGCAAAGAATCTCTGATTAAATTCAAATCGTTGTCGAGGTTTATGCACTGCTCGGACGTGCTTTTGTCAACACTCACGTTTTGGAGTTTCCTGCGGTGTTCAGCCAGTTTATTACCAAGGGTCTGATCCCATTCTTGCAGCCGCTCTACTGTCAAATACAAAAGTTCCCTATTTGCATCTAACAAGCTCTGACAATCTAGGATCGACTTAACTAACTTGCTCAAATTGTGAATATGCTCGTCTACAGCATTTTGGTACTCCCTCTGTTTATCTGACAAGAAATTTGCCATTGCGATATCATCGTCGCACAGCGACACAGCCTCAGAATACACGCCGTCAATTTCCTTTTTATCTAGATACAGTGACGCTTTGCACTCCTCAATTTCGGGAATGGTCAGAGATTCTAAAGACTGATGTTCTACATGAAATTTATATAGGAGCGCTGTCATAATTTGCGCCGATTTTCGGTCTAGCCGATCTTGGTAAGGTTCTAACATAATTGCCGCTCGATTTTTGATCGCCGCCTCCGGGTGGTGCAGAAACTCAAAAACTTTGGCAACTATTTGGGAGAATTCCCACTCCTTAAAATTATTTTTCGCCACATCCAAAAAGTTGGTGATGGCTGCATCCTTTTCGGCATGAAATTTGTACCCATCATCCGTAACTGCGATCGCAGGAAATACGCGATCGACCCAAAACAGATATTCCTCGCAATCCATTAACACACCTAGCAGCAGCCAGCTAGGGCCGTAGACCCAAAAATCGAGACAATTCTCATATTCCTTACCGCTGTCCATTCTGCTGTTGTCGTTCAAAGCAAATTTATTGCTGGCTAACAGTTTAATTTGCTCTTCTACAACCCGCTGCTCAATTTCTGCTGCATTAATTGTGACATGGCCAGCAGATTCCTTGCCTTGTGCTTGCCATTCATCCAACAAAATTGACTGAATGCTAACAGCAGCACACCACCGAATTAAAGGAGTCGCTCCCCCTAGCGCTTCCTGTTCCAACACCGCTAGCTTATTTTCGCTAAAATCACTTGATACAGGTTCCTCACTTGATATAATACCCTCTCGCACCTTGCCCAATGCTTGAATTGCCAAAGCCCGAAACAGCAAATTTGGATGCGGTTTTCTAGCGGATTCTGGTATATCTTGCCCTAATATTCCGCTTTTGGGTACGTCCAGAACTTCAGCAAAAGGAGCGATTCCGCATTGTTGCAAGATGCCTTCAACGGTGTTTATTCTTTCCCAAGGTTGAGTATATTTGGTGAGACTGAAGATGAGCGCTGTGTCGCTGCACTCCATTGACTCAGGGATGCTAGTGCGATCGAGTTTCCAGAGATTGCTTGTCATAATTTGTCGCCATGACAATTGCTAGATCTTAACGTCGTTGTCCGATGCTGAATGCAACTCTACATCTACTGCTGCTTTTTGTCAATATTAGTCCCGAACGCAGTTGACACATAGGTAAGCTGGGTATCAAATTTCACGAGTATATTTCTGGTTGGTTGCTTTCATGCGATCGAGTTCAGTGAAGGCTGATACCCCCTATCCCTGAATAAGGGGAATAAAAGAGTTCTTCAAGTCTCCTAACTATCAGGGCGATGCGAGGATCTCCGAAGGCTCGACAGTATTAACTCAACCGTATGGTGAATAAAACCGATATTTTCCGTAGCAACCGGGTTGAGCAAGCCAAATATCTGTCGGCGACTAAGGAATGAGAATTAAATAACTTACAATTTTTATTATTCTTGTGGGATGGGCGTCCCGCCCGTCTTTTCGGGACGGGCTCTCCCGCCCATCCCACAAATATGTGTAAATTATTTAATTCGCGATCCTCAGTATATAATTTTACACGAATCCGATAAGATGTCTAATTTGCAGGCTATTTTTTTTGACTCGAATCAACCTAGGATGCTTCTTTCTTTTTCGGGAGTTTTAAAATTTTGTCCTTCGCCATTTTGTCAACGATTACGTCGCTGATAATTTGAGCTCCGTGGGAGGTAAAGTGCACGCCATCATTAATTTTTACATAACCTCGCTTGCCGGATTTGTCAGCAACTACGGGGACAAAATTCCCTGCTTCAGCAAAAGCATCCCAAGTAGAAATAAATTCTATTTTTGATGAAGACTTGCTGGCATTTTTATAGATGTCGTTCATGATGAGAAAAGCTTTGAGATACGAAGATTTGTTAGATATCGATTGACCTATCCAATACACTTTTTTTACGGTGGAAGAGCCAAGTAATTTGGCATATTTATCTACTCTTGCTTGATAAGCTTTTTGCCATTCTGGGGTCAGAATAGCCCGATATTTTCCTTGGTTATCGGTGATATCTTGAGTGTCATTACCTCCGAACAAAATTATCACTACATCTGGCCCATAATCCTGGATAATTTCACTGGTTCTGGCGTACCAGTCATAATAATCTATCCGATTTAATCCGCTCGATACTTTGTAGTCGATTTTGGTATTTGAGATATTGTATTTTTCTTTAAGAGTGTACTGGAGTTGAGTTCCTAAATCGAACATTACGGAATCTCCAATAAATAAAAATTTGCGATAAGATACGGTTAGTTTTGGTTTGGATGGAGTGGGTTTCTTGGCAGGCTTTGGGAGGATGACTGCCGATTTTGTTGCGGTTTTGACCGGAATTTTGTCGGGCTTCTTGGAAATGCTATCGAAGTTAATATCTTTGATTTTGCTCCAAAAATCTTGTTCGGATTTCCTGAAGCCGTCTATTTCGATCTGGCGCGCTGCTTGTTTGATTTCGGTACTGGCTAAAGGAGTTGAAGAAAAGCTTTTCAGAAATAAGGATAAGTTGGAAAATATTAAGGTGAGAATTACAGAGGTAACTATCAACAAAATTTCTCGGTCTTTCATAAGAAGTTATTTGTTATTTGTTATTTGTCATCATAAAGGAAGGAGAAAGAACGTAATAAGATAAAAAAAAGTCTTTTTTGTGATTTATATAGCGGTTCTCAAAAAAGCCAGGTATGCCCTATGCCCTATGCCCTATGTCCTATGCCCTATGCCCTATGCCCTATGCCCATGAGTACCTCATATGAGAACTCGAAAGGCTATACTTGTTTATTAGAAGTTAAAGTAAATAAAAGGTGGGACGGTACTTGGGCCTAGCATTAAGATAGCATACACGAGCAGGGAAACTAAGACAACCCGAAAGAATAGGTTGTTTAATGACAATATTGTTTGCAATACTTGGGAAATGATCTCGCCCCACAGGTTGATTGCGCCAATGACTGCAATTACTAGATACAATTGCCAAAAGTTGAATTGAACAGTTGCAGCAGAAAAACGAAAGATTCCTTGAAAAAACCCGATCGCAGTTTTCCAGTTGGGTGTGCCGAAAAATACCCAGCTACAGGTAACAAAGGTAAAGGTTAACAACCAACTGCAAAATTTGGCAAATCTCGGAAAGGCGTAGTCTAATTTGAGATGGATAGCTTGGGGAATATCTTTACATAGATGGTTGACAATCAGTCCTAAACCGTGGATTGTTCCCCAGAAAATAAAGTTTAATCCTGCGCCGTGCCAAAATCCGCCGATCGCCATTGTTATCAGTAAATTTACGTACTTCCGCAATTTGCCGTATTTATTGCCACCTAAGGGAAAGTAAAGGTAATCCCTCAACCACTCCGAAAGACTGATGTGCCACCTTTTCCAAAATTCTTGCAGGCTGAGCGATCGGTATGGCATATTGAAATTGGCGATCGGTTTGAAACCCAGCAAGCAAGAGATACCGTTAGCTAAATCCGAGTAACCGCTGAAATCTACGTAAATCAAACAAGAATAGGAAATTGCCGCGAGGATTAAATCTATGCTGCTGTACTGCTGGGGGACTTTGAATGGTAGTTGAGTGAAATTAAACAAAAAGCTCGCTAAAGTATATTTTTTGAAGAGTCCAGACAAAATCAAAACGATAACTTCTTCGATTTTATAGTCATATTTACTTGGTGAATTTAGCTGCGTATAAAATTCGTGAGGGCGGGAGATTGGGCCGGAGGCAATTTGGGGAAAGTAGGTAATGTAGGTGGCGTAGTCTATAAATTTAGGACAGGAAATTTTTTGTTGGTAGCAGTCGATTAAATGAGAAATTATTCTAAATGTGTAGAATGATATGCCGACGGGGGCGATTATTTGTAATATTTGAAAATTGGCGGGAATTTTGAGCTGGTTTAGTACCTCAAATAAGGAGGTTACAAAGAAGTTGCAATATTTAAAGATGCCGAGATTGACAATGTTGACAATTATGCCGAAGATGAAGGCAAGTTTTGGCTGTTTGCCGCGATCGACTGCTCGGAGAATGATATAATTGTATACTGTACTTAAAATCAGGAGTCCGAGAAAGTCTAAGCTCCAAAAAGAATAAAATAATAAACTGGAAATTAGCAAGACAATTTTATACAAATCAACTTTGGGCTTTAAGGAGAGGATGGCGCTAAAAATAATTAGGAAAAATACTAAAAATTGGTAAGTAGGAAATAACATAGATGTCAAGGAATCCAAAAAAGTTATGGCAATATAGAGGCTTTCAGTTGAGTGCAATGTAGATATTGGGCAGTACACGCCAGTACCCATTGGTGCCAAAAAACGTCAAACTTAGTGCCGATATTCTGTCTGGCGATTAAGGCTCGATCCCCCCTAGCCCCCCTTAAGAAGGGGGGGACAAGAGCGATCAAAGTCCCCCTTCTTAAGGGGGATTTAGGGGGATCGAGACTTTGCTAGAAGCGAGATTTCTCATGAATTTTAGTCTTAAGTTGACACCTATGGGTACGGCGCCGTGTCTGTGCAGTATTATAGGCAATGGAGAACCTGTATATTTTCATAAGTTCGATCGCCCGATCCGGTCGTACCACACAAATTTTTGCGGTGGATTGCGGACTGTAAGCTTGTACAAGCAGTCAATTGTGTTGCAACTTCGGCGCTCGTTAACCGCACTCATAGATTAACAATCGTGTTTCAAGATTAAGATAGTTGTGAGACCATGTATGAACGGATAACAACAGGAATCCCCTTGATTGCGAGGAACCAACGTGCAGCCAACAGACCCTAGCAAATTTACAGATCAAGCCTGGGAAGCCATAGTCAAATCCCAGGATGTAGCCCGCCGCTTTGCCAATCAGCAGCTAGAGGTTGAACATTTAGCGATCGCCATTCTAGAACAGCAAGCCCTAGCAAACAGCATTCTCAGCAAGGCCGGAGTCGATGTCCCCCGCTTGGCGCAACAGTTAGATGCTTTTGCCAAACGACAGCCGAGAGTTGCCAACGCTGACCAACTATACCTCGGCCGCGGCTTAGAAGTGATGTTAGATGCTGCTGAGTCTGCCAGACAGGCTTGGCAAGATAATTTTATCGCCGTTGAACATTTATTAATAGGCTTGCTAGAAGATGAACGAGTTGGTAGGCGATTGCTGACTAAGGGCGACGGGCCGCCGGGCCGCCCCGGATACGATCGCAAACCGGCCCCCGGTACGATCGATCGCGCGAAACTCGAAGAAGCAATCAAATCAATTCGTGCTACTACCAAAGTCAAAGATCAAAAGCAAACCCAAAGTCAAAGTCAAAGTCAAAACCAAAATTCTGACGCCAACTCCGACGCCCTCACTAAATACGGGCGCGATTTGACAGAAGCGGCAAAAGCAGGCAAACTCGACCCAGTAATCGGCCGCGACGAGGAAATCCGCCGCGTCGTGCAAGTTCTTTCCCGCCGTCAGAAAAACAATCCAGTGTTAATTGGCGATCCCGGAGTCGGAAAAACTGCGATCGCCGAAGGTTTAGCCCAGCGCATTGTCAACGGCGATGTACCGGAATCTTTGAAAAATCGCCAACTATTCAGCCTCGATATGGGCAGTTTAATTGCTGGGGCAAAATTCCGGGGCGAATTTGAAGAACGATTGCGTTCTGTGCTGCGAGAAGTTATCGATTCCGACGGGCAAATTGTCCTATTTATTGATGAATTGCACACGGTTGTTGGCACTGGCGGCGGCGGAAGTTCCGGTTCGGGAATGGATGCCGGAAATTTGTTGAAACCAATGTTAGCCAGAGGTGAATTGCGCTGTATCGGCGCTACAACTCTCGATGAATTCCGCAAAAATATTGAAAAAGATCCGGCACTGGAACGCCGCTTTCAACAAGTATTTGTCGGGGAACCGACTGTGGAAGATACTGTTTCAATTTTACGCGGATTGAAAGACCGTTACGAACGCCACCACGGGGTAAAAATTACCGATTCGGCGCTGGTTGCTGCTGCTACTCTGTCTTTTCGCTATATTTCCGATCGCTTTTTGCCGGATAAGGCGATCGACCTTGTAGACGAAGCGGCCGCCCATTTGAAAATGGAGATTACCTCCAAACCCGTGGAATTGGAAGGGATTGACCGCCGGGTGATGCAGTTGGAAATGGAAAAATTGTCGATCGAAGGTGAGGGTAAAGGCGCTCTATCCCCGGGAATCGGCCCCCGCATCGAACGCATCACATCGGAGATTGACATTTTAAAAGTCAAGCAGGAAAAACTGTCTTCTCAGTGGTTGGGCGAAAAGCAGTTGTTGGATGCAATCAATAAATTGAAAGCAGAAGAAGACCAGTTGCGAGTCCAAATCGAACAAGCAGAAAGAGCTTACGATTTGAATAAAGCGGCGCAGTTGAAGTACGGTAAATTGGAGACTGCGGTGCGCGATCGCGAAGCCAAGGAAGCCGAACTTTTGAAACAACAAGCTCAAGGTTCTTCCCTGCTGCGGGAAAAAGTTACTGAGGGCGATATTGCGGAAATTGTTGCTAAATGGACGGGAATTCCGGTCAATCGGTTGTTAGAATCGGAACGCCAAAAATTGCTGCAATTGGAAAGCCATTTGCACAAGAAAGTTATCGGTCAAGAAGAGGCTGTAACGGCGGTTGCTGCGGCGATTCGGCGGGCGCGGGCGGGGATGAAAGATCCCGGTAGACCGATCGGCTCTTTCTTGTTCATGGGCCCCACAGGCGTCGGTAAAACCGAGTTAGCGCGGGCGTTGGCGGAGTTTTTGTTTGACAGCGATGATGCGATTATCCGCATCGATATGTCGGAATATATGGAGAAGCAAAATGTCTCCCGGTTGGTAGGAGCTCCCCCCGGATACGTCGGTTACGATGAAGGGGGACAACTTTCGGAAGCAGTGCGGAGACGCCCTTATTCGGTGGTGCTATTTGACGAAGTGGAAAAGGCGCACCCTGATATTTTTAACATTTTGCTGCAAGTGTTGGATGACGGCAGAATTACCGATTCTCAAGGTCGAGTGGTTGACTTTAAGAATACCGTCATTGTGATGACAAGCAATATCGGCAGCGACCACATTTTAGAAGTGTTTGCTAAGAAGGGAAAAACTACCAAAAAACCTGCTGCTAGGAAGCAGGAACCGAAGGAGGTGTCAATTCCCAAGACTGATTATAAAGTTGCTGATGATGGCACTGTCGAGGTATCTGCCCAGCGAGTCGATATCTCAGACAAGAGTGAAAAAGACAATAGTGAAAGTGAAGATTTACCGACTCAAGAACGGGAGACAGACCAAGAGTACGAACAAATGTTAAAACGGGTGATGACTGCTTTGCGATCGCACTTCCGGCCGGAGTTTCTTCAGCGGGTGGACGAGACAATTTTGTTCCACACTTTGAGCAAGACGGAACTGCGGCAAATCGTCACCATTCAAGTCAAGCGGATCGAGCGGCTGTTGGCGGAACAGAAAATCACCTTGGAACTGTCCGATGCTGCAAAAAACCATATCACAGATGTCGGTTACGACCCAGTTTATGGCGCTCGTCCCCTGAAACGCGCTATCCAGCGGGAGTTGGAAAACCCGCTAGCTAACAAGATTCTCGAAAATGCGTTTGTTGAAGGCGATACAATTGCGATCGACTGCGTAAATAACCATTTGCAGTTTCGTAAAAAAGACTCTCTCCCCGCGTTGGTAGGTAACAGTTTGTAGTTGTGTTAGGAACAGGCTTTCCGGCCTGTTCCACAAAAAAGAAATCTTCTTGTTTCCCAGAAAGCCTGGTAGTTTAAAATCATGAAACAACTAACTAGAATCACTCTGAATCCAGAAGTAATGGGAGGAAAACCCTGCATTCGCGGCTTGCGAGTCACTGTTGGCACGATAGTCGGACTGATGGCATCGGGACACTCACCGTCAGGCATTTTGCAGGCTTATCCCTACCTGGAAGAAGCAGATATATATGAAGCGCTTGCCTATGCAGCGTGGCGAGTTGAAGAAGTAGAAATTCCTCTCAAAATAGCGTGAAAATTTTGATTGATATGAACCTGTCACCTGAGTGGACTGTCGTATTTACTAAATACGGAATAGAGTCTCTTCATTGGTCTACAGTCGGCGATCCTCGTGCCACAGATCGCGTTATTATGGAATGGGCGCGAGTAAATGACTATGCCGTATTCACTCATGATTTAGATTTTGGCGCACTGCTGGCCGCAACCCAAGCTGATGCTCCCAGTGTCATTCAAGTGCGTATTCAAGACGTGCTGCCTGCTAATATAGAGAGTTTGATTGTGGAAGTGTTACATCAATTTGAGCCACAAATTGAGTCGGGGGCGTTCATTTCTGTGGATGAAACGCGCTCTAGGGTGAGAATTTTGCCGATTACACTTCGATAATTATTTATGGCCTGTTCTACAAAAATAAATCTGCTTGTGGAACAGGCCAGAAAGCCTGTTATTCAAAAATTAAAAACAGGCTTTCTGGCCTGTTCCACAAAAATAAATCTGCTTGTGGAACAGGCCAGAAAGCCTGTTATTCAAAATAGTCAAGCCTGCTGCTTAATATTACTAATTAGCCATCGTGCGACTGGTGTAAGCATCCATGCTGTAGGCGGGAACGCGAACAGTGTAATCAATTTCTGTTCCAGTCATCGATTTTGCCAGTTGTTCAAAAGATTCATTGCTCCAATTGCGATCGTGAATGGGCTTGGACTGTTCGCCCAGGAAATATGCTTGAGTGCCAATTAAAGATGCTGCGACCCAACCGACGACCAAAAGAGCGATTACAATAGTCATTTTTGCTATTTCCTTAAACTTTTGTTGCTTTATGTAAACAAATGTAACAAAAATTTACAAACAGCGTCAAGGCAGTGTAGTGTCGTGCAAACCGTCCGGTAGGTAGTAAAAACCGTCACTCCGACGGCCGCCGGAGAGGGTTCGAGGGGGAGAGGGGACACGGGGAAAGGATTTATATATAAGTATGTAGGGCGTGCACCGCCAAGCACGGGTCTGTAATACGGCGATCGAGATCCGAATCATGAACTGTATCCGCAATAACAAATAAGATTGTTTAATTTTTTTAGTTAAGAACTTATAAGTTTTGCGTTCATAAATTACGATTAAAACTCTACCACTGGCATGACGAATCGCGATAGAATTATGCGTTATGATTTATCAGTTTGGATTTTTCACTAACAAATCCAAATTACCAAATCCAAATTACCAAATCCAAATTACCATTCTCCCATAAAAATTATGCCAAACTCAATGTTAAATAACGATCCCTTGTGGTTCAAAGACGCCATCATTTACGAAGTACCAATTCGCGCTTTTGCAGACAGCAATGCAGACGGCATCGGCGACTTTCGGGGACTCACAGAAAAACTAGATTACCTGCAAAACTTGGGAGTAACAGCAATTTGGGTACTGCCATTTTTTCCCTCGCCACTCCGAGACGACGGCTACGATACATCTCACTATACCACCGTCAACCCGATTTACGGCACGTTAGACGACTTTAAAGAGCTTTTAGAAGCAGCGCACCAGCGCGGAATTCGAGTTATTATTGAGTTAATTGTCAACCACACTTCCGACCAGCACGCATGGTTTCAGCGAGCGCGGCGCGCCCCGAAAGGCAGTAACGAAAGAGATTTTTATGTGTGGAGCGATACGCCGGAAAAATATCAAGATGCTCGGATTATTTTTCAAGATTTTGAAACTTCTAATTGGGCTTGGGATGCGGTAGCAAAAGCTTATTACTGGCACCGTTTTTATTCTCACCAACCAGATTTAAATTACGACAATCCCGCCGTCCGCCAAGCCATCTTAGATGTGGTAGACTTTTGGTTGGAACTGGGAGTAGATGGACTGCGAATGGATGCCGTGCCTTATCTGTACGAGCGGGAAGGTACTAACTGCGAAAACCTGCCAGAAACTCACGTATTTCTCAAGCATTTGCGGCAGCACGTAGATGAGAAATTCCCGAACCGGATGCTGCTTGCTGAGGCGAATCAGTGGCCGGAGGATGCGGTTGAATATTACTCGGGTGGCGATGAATGTCACATGAATTTTCATTTCCCGCTGATGCCGCGTTTATTTATGGCTTTGCACATGGAAGATAGCTTCCCAATTAGCGATATTCTCCAGCAAACTCCGCAGATTCCTAATAATTGTCAGTGGGCATTGTTTTTGCGGAATCATGATGAATTGACGCTGGAAATGGTGAGCGATGAAGACCGAGATTATATGTATCGGGTTTACGCTCAAGATACTCAGGCGAGAATTAATTTGGGTATCCGCCGCCGCTTGGCTCCGCTGATGGGAAATAACCGCCGCCGCATTGAGTTGATGAATGCTTTGCTGCTGTCTCTTCCTGGTACGCCGGTGCTTTACTACGGCGATGAGATTGGGATGGGTGATAATATCTATTTGGGCGATCGCAACGGGGTGAGAACTCCGATGCAGTGGAGTAGCGATCGCAATGCCGGTTTCAGCCGCGCTAACCCGCAGCGGCTGTACGCGCCACCAATCGTTGACCCTGAATATCACTACGAATCTGTGAACGTGGAAGCGCAGCGGGCGAATCCAAGTTCACTCTGGTGGTGGATGAAACGCTTGATTGCTGTGCGCCAGCGCTTCCAAGCATTCGGCCGCGGCACTTGCGAGTTTCTGTACCCAGAAAACCGCAAAGTTTTAGCTTTTGTTCGCACTTATCAAGACGAACACATCCTCGTAGTCGCTAATTTGTCGCGCTTCGTGCAGACGGCAGAATTAGACCTTTCTCCGTTTAAAGGTGCTGTGCCGGTGGAGATTTTCGGTCGCGCTGAGTTTCCACCTGTTGGCGAATCACCTTACTTTTTGAGTTTGAGTCCTCACACATTTTACTGGTTTACTCTTACTCCTAAACCCGAAGAATTTTCGCTGCACGGTTTTAAGACAAACTTGCCTAGTTTGGCGGTAATCGGCAATTGGAAAACCGCTTTTGTAACAAGTCAATTAAGCGAGATGCTACTCTCTCTTTTGCCAAACTATTTACGCAGCAATCGCTGGTTCATCGGTGCAGATAGGACGATTCAATCGTTGGAAATTAGTGAAATTATTCCTGTAGAATGTCACAATGGTGCGGGAGAAGAATCTACAGTTTACATTCTGTTTGTGCTGTTGAATTATACAGAAGGTATGCCGGAAACTTACGTTTTGCCCGTAGGTTGGGAAGAGATGAAAGGCGATGCGGACGATCGCGCGATCGCACGCCTGCACTTCCCTGAAAGCAACGAAGCCGGGGTGCTATTTGATGCTGCTGGGGACAAAGGCCTGCTGAGCGCGCTGCTGGGGGCGATCGGCAATTCTCGCAGTTACAAAGGTACAGCAGGTCAACTGGTGGGAATTGCCGACATTGCATTCAACTCAGACCAAGATTTATCGCAGCTCGAACCTCACCTGTTCAAAAAAGAACAAAGCAATACATCCGCAGCTTACGGCGATCGCTACGTCCTAAAAATATTGCGAAAAGTCGAAGAAGGAATCAACCCCGAATTAGAAATCGGGCGGTTTTTAACCGATCGCAACCCGATCCAACACTACGCTCCAATTGCCGGAGCCTTGGAATATCACACAGCCGAAAAACAAGTAATTACAGTCGGAATACTGCAAAAACTAATCCCCGACAGCAGGGACGCTTGGTCTTATACATTAGACACGCTGCGCGACTATTTCGAGCAAGTAATGACAGTAGAAGCCAAGCATTTAGGCGATAATTTATCGACAGATCCCGAAAACTATTTACCCAGCGCTTTGACCGCACAAATGCGGCAACCAAACTCTCTAGTAGCCGATTTATCCCTAGAAATTCCGGCCTTAGCTCGCGAACTAATCGGCTCTTACTTAGCATCAGCCGAACTTTTAGGTCAGCGGACAGCGGAACTTCACCTCGCTTTAGCTTCAGACACCGAAAATCCCGCTTTTGCTCCAGAAAACTTCACCTCATTTTACCAGCGTTCCATCTACCAACACATGAGAAATATGGCAGGAAGAACTTTGCTGCTGCTGAAAAAGCGGCTGTCAAAACTGCCGCCAGAAGCGCATAAACTAGCACAAAATCTCCTAAACCGGGAAGAGTTGCTGATGGAACGTTTCAAGTCTATTTTGAACTTGAGAATCACGGCGGATCGAATTCGCTGTCACGGGGACTTCCATTTCGGACAAGTTCTTTATACAGGTAAAGACTTCGTAATTATTGATTTCGGAGGAGAACGGAATCGACCGTTAAGCGAGCGGCGGATGAAAAGATCGCCCCTGCGAGATGTGGCGGGAATGCTACAATCTTTCAATTATGCTGTTACTTTGGCACTGCGAAATGAAGTTGAAAGCGGTATGATCCGCCCTGAAAATCTTCCGGAGATGCAGCAGTGGGCGAATGTTTGGCACCGCTGGGTCAGCCTCACTTTTCTTAACAGCTATTTGGTAACAGCAGCCGATGCCAGTTTCTTGCCAAAATCTATACCAGAACTACAAGTTTTGCTGGATGCTTACATTTTGGAAAAAGGGGTTGCTGAGCTGGCCTACGAACTCAATTACCGCTTGGATTGGGCGGAAATTCCGCTGAAGCGGATTCTGGAATTGTTGAAATTTAATGGCAAGCCGTAGTTGATTTTTAAGTAGTGAGTAGGGTGCTTGTGGCGCACCTGGCATTAACTCGTTTCTGCTGGTATACGAATAATAATTCTCTGAATTTAGTGCTGTCTCGCTCGCGAGCTGTCATCGCGAGCGAGACAGCACTATAATATAATTATGATGTCACGGAATTTGACAGCTCGCGATCGGGACAGCACTATAATATGCACACCTTTGTGGAATCGCTAGCGAGACTCTGACAATATATAATACGCATCTGGCATTACTTAAAATAGAGAGCTGCTTCATATAAAACTTTTTCTTGATGAGTTAACAAAGTGCAGTCAGAAAGCGGGTAAGCGACACAGGTAACAGCGTAGCCAGCTTGCAATTCTGAGGGCTTCAAAAACTTTTGTTCGCTTTGGTCGATTTCACCGCTAAGCAGTTTGGCAACGCAAGCAGAACACTCTCCTTGCTTGCATCCATTCGGCAAGCGGATGCCGGCATCTTCTGCCATATCTAGGATATACTGGTCGTCCGGTACTGCGATCGTGCGATCGAGCGATCGCTCCTCATTCACCAGCCGAACTTGATAAACTGCCATTTTCACCTCTGATATTATTTCCGACTATTAGTGCGGTTGAAACCGATTTTTGTCAAATACAATCGAGACTCGGCGGTTGAAACCGCGTCTACACAAACGAAGTCCGCCTCCGCGGACTAAAGAATAATTGATGTTAGCTTCTTGATATCGGCGATTGAAACCTCTTCTTGTCAAACAAAGTCCGCAGCAGAGGGGGACTGAAGAATAATTGATATTAGCGGAATTCTCGGCTGCTAGACAAGTGCTTGTTGATAATCGAGATTTTCATCCAGATAAATAGCGCGAATATCCTGCGGCAAATTTGACTCTAAAGTTTGATATCCTTTTTGCAGCAAAGCCCTAACTTGAGCGGGCGAAATAGCTTCACCTTCTGCTTGCAAATAAGCTGCAATTCGAGTTTCGCTCCAGCGGAAAGTCTGGGCCATCAACACGACTAAACGTGGCAGTGGCGCCAACAATTCTAAGGCTTGTCTGACGTAACACCACAGGGGAGGCGAAGCGGATTGCAAAGAGTAGTGAATAGACTCAACTGGGGGTAATTCGGCTTGATTGATGCAGACAGCGGTGACATTAATCAGCCAGTTTTGGAGACTGAGATTGTCGCCATCAGGATCTTGGGTTTCGCGGCGCAAATCGAGGCCTCGGAGCTCGTGATAGATGTGCTGCCAGGTGTGGGCGAAGAGGTAATCGCCTTGTACGGGCGATCGCACGGAATGGCGGATCAGGGAGTGTACAATTTGAGCGTAGCGGCAAAAAATCGCCGTGAAGAAGCGGCCCTGATCGGGATGGTTTTGAAACAGGGTCAATAATTCCTGATCGCTGTGATGGAACAGGGATTTGACCACAGGGTGGTTGAGTTCGGAAAAAACTGGTGCTTGCACAATTGTTCTGTAAAGGTTTTGGGTATCAATGCTGTTGCAGCCCGATTCTACACTACGATCTACATTTAATGCAACTGCTTAAAAAGTGTTGATACTTAAGTCAATTTTAATTATATAATGGAGTTGTAGGTGATGCTGCATTCATCTAAATTGATACATATAAATTCTATGTATCCAGCGCATCTAAAAAGATAATTAGTTGTTTCAAGGGTCAAGTGTTTGTATGTCTAGCATTAATACTGGTATCGAGTGGTGCGATCGCACATGGAATCCAACAACTGGCTGCGATAAAGTCAGTCCCGGCTGCACCCATTGTTATGCAGAAGCATTAACAAAAAGGTTTCACACTAATTTTCCTAACGGCTTTGATTTAACACTCCATAGGAATCGCTTGGAAGAACCAAAACGCTGGCGAAAACCGAGCCGTATTTTCGTGAACTCGATGAGCGATTTATTTCATGAAGAAGTGCCAATAGATTTTCTCAAAGAAGTTTTTGAGGTAATGCGTGAAACTCCCTGGCATATATATCAAATTCTGACCAAAAGACACGAACGCCTTCGAGAAATAGCTGACAAATTAGACTGGCATGATAATATTTGGATGGGAGTTTCTGTTGAAAATCAAAACTACGTTAACAGGATTGACTGTTTGCGACAAGTACCCGCTAAAGTCAGATTTCTATCATGCGAACCACTTTTAGGTAATTTAGAACTAGATTTAACAGGCATTAATTGGGTGATTGTTGGCGGAGAATCTGGGGTAAAACACCGTCCCATCCAAGCAGAGTGGGTTGAGAATATTAAGCAGCAGTGCGAGGATGCTGAAGTCGCATTTTTCTTCAAGCAATGGGGAGGTAGAACACCTAAGGCTTCTGGGAGACTTCTGCATGAGAAAATTTGGGACGAGATGCCGGAAGGATGGGATAAACATCAATCTAGTGCATAAATAACAACAGATTCGATTTGTGATATAATAGGAGAGCTTACATACAGATTAATGATTTATCAACTTATTTGTTAGTTCATCGTGTGAAATTAGCACTATTAATTAATATTTAGTAAGTTACTTTGAAGGTTAAAAGTATGCTGATAAGTAATGCAGTGCGAGGCAAAGCGAATACTCCAGTTAGCTCTAGAACGATATATTCTAAGTTGACGACCATATATATTACCAAGAAAATAGTCAAATTTGGAGATGTTGTATATCAATTTTGTAACGTTAGTGGATTTAAAATAACTGGAGTTGATATTATAAATCCCTTAGTAACTACCGGGATATTTGTTTTGTTTTTTATCGGCTTGGTTTTGGCTTTTACAGATATAAAAGGTCTGGGATTTTTATTGATGGTCACAGCATTATACGCAATGCCAAATATTTGGCTCAAAAAATATGGACTGGAAGTATCTATGAATTCTGGTGAAAAAGCTGTCTTTACTACAAATGATATAAAGGGTCTCAAAGAAGTAATTGCAGAATTATCCAAATTCATCGAGAGTGACAATGAAACAGAAAATTGTGTCATAGATATTAACGATCGAAATATCTCATTGGCAAGATATATCGAAAATCAGGAAATAACCTGCGGAAATTTTGGTAGCTATACATCATTCAATCCGCCAAGCACAACATACGAGACAAGCGCAAATTATGAAGATGCGATCGCCCAGACAATCGCCTGCATTCGGGAAGCTAACCTAGCAGGGAATTTAACCGTCGTAGTTCCAGCAACAGAGGCAACTATCCACCTCGTACAAATAATAAAGAGTCAAGGATTAATCGCTAACTTCGAGTTAGTAGCCGACGCAAAGAACAAACATTTACTCCTGCACCTCAATTCTAAAGGGAACAACAGCAGCAACAACAAAATTACCGATCGTCAATTCGACTGGCTCAACCAGGAATTTCCAAAAGAGATAGTTCCCTTACTGCAAGATTTGGAAAGTCAAGATCCTGCTGTTCGTGCTAAAGCTGTATTGTCATTGGGAGAATTCTACAGTGAGCGAACAAAATGAGTTCACCGAGTCAAAAACCAGGACAATTGAGTTGATATGTCATATTTTGCAAAACGATCCGTCTTCTCTTGTTCGCATTAACGCTGCTGAAGCTTTGGCTAAAATGGGTGCTGACAGCAAAGAGGCGATCGCTACTCTATATCAAGCTGCATTGGAAGATAGCGATCCAAGTGTTCGGGCTAGTGCTGTTGCCGCCCTTGGAGAGATTTACAGAAATGCTATAATTTTTAATGTACTAAATCAAGCCATTAACACTATGTCAGAGCGCAAAGTACAAATGAACTTTAACGCCCCCGTCACAGGTGCTGCGGGGAATGTTGAAGGTGACTTCATCAATAATCCACCTCAGAATTTAGTTGATGCAGCAGCAGAAATTCAGCAATTGTTGAATCAAATAGCTCAGACTAATCCAACTATGACTGAATCCGCTGTAGCTGTAGCTATTCAGCATGAAATAAAGGAAAATTCCACTCTTAAACAGCGGTTGCGAAGTGCTTTAAAAGCAGGTGGCATTGAAGCATTGAAAGCAATCTTCAATCATCCGCTAGTCAGCGTTCCTATTGAAACAATTAAGGGTTGGATAGAAGCTGAATAATATTAAGATATCGCACTTTTTGTATACCGTTCGCAGGAGTTAAGCTGTTCGACATTCAAACTGCACTATTTGTGTGCCAGACCCCATACTGTAAGGCGTTGAGGCAATAAATTTAAATGACTAACAGCTTATCACCCTCGATCCGATGAAGGCTATTAACCGCGATAGCTAGGAAAACCATAACCTCCGCCGCCAGGAGTTTCAATTACAAACACATCCCCCGATCGCATTTCGACACTCGCCGTACTCCCCAATTCCTCCACATTTCCATCAAATCTTTCAACATAATTTCGCCCAACTTTCCCCGCTTCACCTCCATGCAAACCGCAGGGAGAAATCACCCGCCGCCCGGAGAGAATTCCCGCAGTCATCGCTTCCAGAAATCGCACTCGCCGCACCACTCCATTACCGCCGCGATGATTTCCATTTCCCCCGCTATTAGCCCGGATTGCAAAACTTTCCAACAACACCGGAAACCGCCATTCCAACACCTCTGGATCGGTTAAACGCGAATTAGTCATGTGAGTTTGCACCGCATCTGTGCCGTCGAAATTTGCACCAGCACCCGAACCGCCGCAAATTGTTTCATAATATTGATAGCGTCGATCGCCAAATGTGAAATTATTCATGGTGCCCTGAGAAGATGCGATCGCACCCAGCGCACAATACAAAGCATCCGTAATATTCTGCGAAGTTTCCACATTTCCCGCCACCACCGCCGCCGGATAACGCGGATTCAGCATACAGCCAGCGGGATTGATGATTTCGAGAGGCTTCAAACAGCCAGCATTCAGAGGGATATCGTCATCTACCAAGGTGCGGAAAACATACAACACAGCCGCTTTACACACCGCAGCGGGAGCATTAAAATTGTTGAATTGTTGGGAAGAAGTGCCAGTAAAATCTATTTTTGCACTGCGCGCAGACTTGTTAATTGTAATAGCTACTTTAATTTGTCCGCCGCTATCCATCGGATAAGTAAACTCGCCGTCAGTCAAAACCTCAATTACGCGCCGCACAGATTCTTCAGCATTATCTTGCACAAAACCCATATAAGCTTGTACTGTTTCCAAGCCGTAATGTTCTACCATCTTGACAAGTTCTGCTAAACCGCGATTGTTGGCGGCAATTTGGGCTTGCAAATCGGCGATATTTTGTGCGACATTGCGAACCGGAAAATCCCCGGCTGTCAGAATTTGTAGTAATTCTGTTTCTCGGAATTTACCCTCGCTGACTAGCTGAAAATTGTCAAACAATACGCCTTCTTCAGTGACTATTTTACTATTGGGAGGCATGGAACCGGGAGTGATGCCGCCGATGTCGGCGTGGTGTCCCCGCGAAGCAACATAAAACAAAGGAAGCGAGGAATCACGATTAAATACTGGAGTAATTAGGGTGATATCTGGTAAGTGCGTGCCGCCATTGTAGGGATTGTTAGAAACATAAACATCGCCCGGTTTAATAGTATGACTTTGTGCTAGGATTAAAGCTGAAACACTTTCGCTCATGGAACCGAGATGCACGGGAATGTGCGGCGCGTTGGCAACTAATTGCCCGTTTGCATCGAAGATTGCACAGGAAAAGTCGAGGCGCTCTTTGATGTTGACTGAGGAACTTGTATTTTGTAAAGTCACGCCCATTTGTTCGGCGATCGCGCGAAACAAGTTATTAAAAATTTCTAGCAAAACTGGATCTGATTTAACCGCCGATGAATGGGTTTTAACTGCATTCATCTGTGTGGATCTGCGGTTCAAAATTAAGTCATTGTTTTCGGTAATTTCGCCTTCCCAACCCGGTTCTATGATATTAGTTCCAGTTGCTTCGACAATCATCGCCGGGCCCGTAATGCAGTCGCCAGATCGCAAATCGTCTCTCTGATAAACAGGCGTTTCCCGCCATTCAGCAGCAACATACATTTGTACAGGCAAGATGCCTGTGCCACAAGATGGGGAAGTTGTTGATGCTTCAGCCACAGGCAAGATGCCTGTGCCACAAGATGGGGGATTTGTTGATGCTTCAGCCACAGGCAAGATGCCTGTGCCACAAGATGGGGAAGTTGTATAATTATCAGCCACAGGCAAGATGCCTGTGCCACAAGATGGGGGATTTGTATAATTATCAGCCACAGGCAAGATGCCTGTGCCACAAGATGGGGAAGTTGTAGAATTATCAGCCACAGGCAAGATGCCTGTGCCACAAGATGGGGAAGTTGTAGAATTATCCAGTACATCCATTGTTTCTACAACTTCTACAGAAACTGCTTCTACAATTAGCGATTTTTCCGGCATAATAAAACTGTAACGCTGTCGGTGTGCTGCTTCAAAATCAGCCTGCATCTCCTCAACACTCCCAGCAAAATTCACCATCAAAACCGAATCGCTTCCCTGATATTTAAGATGCAGCTTCCTCACAACCAAAACCTCTTTCTCTCCCTCTGCGCCCTCTGCGCCTCTGCGGTTCAATTCCCCTTTTCCCTCCGCCTCCAATTGCGCTAAAATATCATGCAAATCCGCAATTAATTCAGCAGTTAATAATTGCTCGATCGCCCTTTCGCGCATAGCCCGCACATCAGCCAAACCCATACCGTAGGCGGATAATACCCCCGCGTAGGGATGAATAAACACCCGTTTCATGCCCAAACTATCGGCGATCGCACAAGCGTGTTGGCCGCCCGCACCGCCAAAACAGCACAAGGTATACTCGGAAACGTCGTAACCGCGCTGAAGCGAGATTTTTTTGACCGCATTAGCCATCTTTTCCACCGCGATCGCCAAAAACCCCTCCGCCACCTGTTCCGGTGTCCTCTCGCCCCCAATTTCCCCCGCTAACTGCACGAATTTTTGCTTAACTACGTCAGAGGCGATCGGCAAATCTCCCGTCAATCCAAACACTTTCGGGAAAAAATCAGGCTGAATTTTCCCCAACATCACATTACAATCAGTCACCGTCAAAGGGCCGCCCTTCCGATAGCAAGCAGGGCCTGGATTTGCGCCCGCAGACTCCGGCCCGACACGGTAGCGCGCGCCGTCAAAAAACACGATCGAACCGCCACCGGCTGCTACAGTGTGAATTGCCATCACGGGCGATCGCAATCTCACCCCTGCAATTTCAGTCTCAAATTCGCGTTCGTATTCGCCGTTAAAATGGGCAACATCTGTCGAAGTTCCGCCCATATCAAAGGTGATGATTTTGTCAAAACCAGCCTTTTTACTCGTTTGAACTGCACCGACAATTCCCCCAGCCGGGCCTGATAAAATACTGTTTTTTCCTTGAAATTGGGCGGCATCAACTAAGCCGCCGTTTGATTGCATAAACATTAATTGGGGGAATTGGGCATTGGGAATTGGGCATTGGGAATTGGGCATTAATAATCCCTCATTCCGAGAACCTACCTCAATTAACTCACTGGTTATTTGTTCGACATATCGGCGTAAAATCGGAGATAAATAAGCATCGACAACCGCAGTATCTCCCCGCGAAACTAATTTCATTAAAGGGCTGACTTCGTGAGATACTGATATTTGACTAAAACCAATTTCTCTGGCTATTTGAGCAACTTGTTTTTCGTGTTCCGAATAGCGGTAGCCGTGCATAAAGACGATCGCACAACTGCGAATTCCGTCATCGTAGGCTTGCTGCAAAGCCGGGATAAACTCAGGATTGACAGCAATTAACTCTTCACCTCGGGCGCTGTAACGTTCTGCAACCTCAATAACGCGATCGTACAACATCTCGGGCAGCACAATGTGGCGGGCGAAAATATTCGGGCGATTTTGATAGCCAATTCTCAGCGCATCGCCGAAACCTTTGGTAATTAACAGAATAGTGCGATCGCCCTTACGTTCCAGTAAAGCATTTGTCGCCACCGTCGTCCCCATTTTAATCGCTGCAATCTTGTTCGCCGGTATCGATTCCCCCGCCTCAATCCCCAAAATATCGCGAATTCCTTGCACTGCTGCATCGGTGTAGCGATCGGGATTTTCCGACAGCAGCTTGTGAATAACTAACCTACCATCAGGACTTTGGGCGACAATATCGGTAAAAGTACCACCGCGATCGATCCAAAATTGCCAGCAAGTGCGATCGGGAAAATCAACATTCATATCTTTTTCTATCATCTTCTTTCTTTATTCCTTCGCGTTTTTCGCGTCTTCGCAGTTCATTAAAATAAAATTATAGATATCGAATAGCCTCAACCAAGCCCCCACAAACACCAGCCAAAAAATCCAAATCCAAAGTCTCAATCTTATCACTCGGTTGATGATAGTGCGGATTCCGCATATTAGCCGTATCCGTCACCATAATCGCCGGATAACCATTATCCCAAAAAGGAACATGATCGCTGCGGCGAGTATCCGGCACAATCAAACCTCGATTCGGCACCGGCAACCACTCGCAATCCTGACCGACTTTGCGGATATTTCTGCTCAAAGTAATCATATCGCGCACAGTCCGCAAGTTCCCAATTAAAGCAATAAAGTTGCCAATATTCGGATAAAAATATTTTAGTCCAGCCGGATAGCTTTGGGAGTTCGGAGTGCGATCGCAATAACCCAACATTTCCAAAGCAATCATCAACCGAATTGACTGTTGCTGTTGCTTGCATTTAGCTGCATAATGCCTGCTTCCCCAACAACCAGATTCTTCCATATCGAACGCAACTAACTGTACTGGATATTTTAGCGGTTGAAGTGCGATCGCCCTTGCGAGTTCCAGCAACACAGCAACACCCGTAGCATTATCATCAGCCCCAGGCGTCCCCGGCACAGTATCGTAATGAGCGCCTATAATAATCGGCAAATTTTCTTGCTTCCCCCCCTTAGCAAGGGGGGGATTGAGGGGGGGTAAATCCAAGATAAAATTGTGATGAATTCGCCCGCGCACCGCAAAATCGTCGGTTTCTACAGCGCCCCACTGTCCCAACTGTTCGCGAATGTATTGCTGCACATAGAAGTGCCCTGCGGATGCCAAGTAAGGATTGCGATCGCGTACAATTTGAATTAGGTGGCTGTGCAGGCGTTCTTTTAGATCCATGACATCCGAGATACAATGAGTACATTCAGATTATAGGGGATTTAATTATGATTAAAGAAGTCAGAATCAAAAATTACAAGTCTATTCAAAAGCTGAAGCTGGAATTAGGACGAGTCACCGTACTGATTGGCGAAAATGGCTGCGGTAAGAGCAATATTTTGGAAGCCATCGCCCTGGCTTCGGCGGCTGCTAATGATAAACTGGATAACGAGTTTCTTGCTGCACGGGGGATTCGGGTGACAGAACCTCGATTTATGCGATCGGCTTTTGAAAAAGATAATCTTACTAAAGATATCAGCATTGAATTAAGACAGAATGATAAAGAACAATTTAGTTGTATTTTACAAAATGATAATTCTCCCTATTCTCAGTGGATTAGTAAAAAATTTTTTGGTAATTCTGAAATATCTACAGAGAATGCTCTTAAACTTTTTGTTGAGCAATACGGGGGACAAGACAAACTTTTATCAATTTTAAAAGGAGCAACTCAACTAACGGAACAAGAATTATCAATATTCAACAAGGATGTAGACTCATTTATTGAATTATATTATCTAAATAAGTTTATTGTTTACTCCCCTGAAAACCCAGCTTTACGAACCTTTGAAAAAGAAGGGCAAATTCAACCATTAGGCATTAATGGTCAAGGTTTGTTTAAACTTATAAATATCTTGAATGCAGATAACCCAGATAAACTTAATCAAATCAAAGACAAGCTGCAATTGATAGATTGGTTTAAAGATTTTGAAATTCCTCACAATCTATCAGCGATGCAAACTTCTCTCCAAATTACAGATAGATACTTAGATACAGATTTAAGTTATTTCGACCAAAGAAGCTCGAATGAAGGCTTTTTGTTTTTACTGTTTTACTTTACCTTGTTCATAAGCGATATCACACCTAAATTTTTTGCAATTGACAACATTGACGCTTCTCTAAATCCTCGATTATGCCGCCGGTTAATCGAAGAATTAGTCGAACTAGCAAAAAATAACGATAAACAAGTCATCTTGACAACTCATAACCCCGCTGTTTTGGACGGCTTAGATTTAGATGATGATGAACAGCGGTTGTTTGTGATTTCCCGCAACCAATTAGGTTATACTAAAGCTAGACGTATTCTCAACCCGGAACCTTTGGATGGACAAGAACCTGTAGATTTATCAGAGGCATTTTTGAGGGGCTATATCGGCGGACTTCCTGAAAATTTTTAATATGATTAAGTTTGGATTGATTACAAAGGGACTTACCGAATTTTTATGTCCTATAATAGAGACAAAGCTTAGGAGATTAGTATGCAAGCATACAAACTTAGAGGTAAAATAGATGAGGCTGGGAATTTGGTAGTTTTGGAATCCCTGGATATGCCAGCCGGAGATGTGGAAATCATCGTTTGGCCGGTGGCTGATGCGGTTGTCAGTTCCCCACAGCTAGTAATCCAGTCAGAAGAAGCTAACCTTAAAAGAAAAGTGAAAACTAAAATCAAGGCTTTGCAAGCCTGGTTTGAGAATACTCAGCCTGTCCCGCCTGACTTCGATGCAGAGGAAGCTAGATGGGAAGCTTTGAAGGAGAAACACAAGCTATGAAAATCTTGCTAGATACCAATATCATCTTAGATATCGCCCTTGAACGACAGCAATTTTTTGGTGAAAGCGAACAAGTTTTGTCCTTTGTTGAACAGGCACAAGTAGAAGGTTATATTTCAGCCTCTACTTTTGGCGATATTTACTACATCATACGCAAAGTTAAAGGTCGAGATTCAACGCTTGAGTTTTTGAAATATATAGCCACATTTTGTCAAGTGGCGACTGTGGATAGCTCTGCTATTTCAATGGCATTAATTTCCAACTTCAAGGATTTTGAAGATGCGATTCAGTATAGCACTGCCGTAGTCAATCAAATTGATGCCATTGTCACCCGCAACCCGCGAGATTTTCCGGTGACAACTCCTCGAATTGTCACTCCCAATCAGTTAATTGAAGAGTTAACCAATTCTGTCTAAACCTCCGGCTCCAATTCTGTAGCCCGCACTTGCACGGGAAATTCAACTGCATTCAACTCCGACGACTCTAATAACTGCACTTCCTCCTCAGAATTCGCTGCACCATTCCGGCCTTTCCCCAATTTCTCAGCCAAAGTATCCCGCTGATTAATCAAATAAATACTTACCAAAGTCAGCCCGACTCCCATCGATTGCAGCGGATTCAATACTTCGCCCAACAACAAATTGCCGAACAGCAAAGCAAAAATCGGAGTCAGAAAAGTCAGAGAACTTAAACTCGTCAAACTGCCGCTTGAAGCAAAGTAAAAGAATAAACCGTAGGCGATCGCACTTCCGAACACAGTAGAATACCCTAAAGCCATCCAACCCGACAAATCGATATTCACAAACTGCCCCGACTCAGTAGCCGCCGAAATCGCCAACAACGGCAAACCGCCTAAAATCATGTGCCAGCCCGTCGCCACCACCGGGTCAACATAGCGGCACACCCACCGCACCAAAACCGTACCTACAGCCATCGACAAAGCCGCCAACAGCATCAACCATTCCCCGCCCTGAAACACACTTTCGATACCCGCAGAAACCTGCACATTTTCAGGATGAAACAGCCCCAAAATAAAGCCATCCGGCAATCCAATCAAACTGATGCCGATAACGCCAATTACTAAGCCCAACCAGCCCCAAAAACCTATTTTTTCTTGAAACAGCCACAAACACAAAATCGCCACGGCTAGCGGTTGAGAATCAATCATCACTGAACCCAAACCCGCACCGGTTCTCGCCAAACCTTCGGCTAAAAATCCTTGAAACAAAGTGCCGTCAACTAATGCAAACAGCGAAATCCACAGCCAAGCTTTCCAACCCTGCGGCTGCTTTTTTCCCATCAAAGCCGCCGCCAGCAACACCAACACGCCCGCAGGTAATAAACGCACGACAGCCACAAACAGCGGTGTCGTGTGTGGCATCACCCCTTTCATCGCTACCATCGCGGTTCCCCACAGGAAAAACGGCGCAATGAGTAACAGCGGGGCAAAGGGCAGTTTGGAATCGGTAAGTTTTAGCTGCATGGCGGAGGCTCCAAATAATTGATGAGAGTGGCGCTCTCGGGAATGATGTAGATTTGTTAAGCAATTATTACAATTATATATCGAAGGTGGGTTAAGTGCGATCGAACGGGCAAGATGCCCGTTCCACAATTTGTGAAATTGGTTGTAGAACAGGCATCTTGCCTGTTGCAGTTCCACAATTTCTGCAATGGTTGTGGAACAGGCATCTTGCCTGTTGCGGTTCGACAATTTGTGAAATTGGTTGTAGAACAGGCATCTTGCCTGTTGCAGTTCCACAATTTCTGCAATGGTTGTGGAACAGGCATTTTGCCTGTTGCAGTTCCAAAATCAGTGAAATGTGTTGTGGAACAGGCATCTTGCCTGTTGCAGTTCCAAAATCAGTGAAATGTGTTGTGGAACAGGCATCTTGCCTGTTGCATTCCAAAATCAGTGAAATTGTTTGTGGAACAGGCATCTTGCCTGTTGCAGTTCCAAAATCAGTGAAATTGGTTGTGGAACAGGCATCTTGCCTGTTGCGAACACAAGCACAACATCTAACCCAATGAATAAGGCACACTAGAAGTGAGATACAAAATTTCACATTGCCCGAAACTGCCCATGATTTGGCCATTCAAGCCCCGCTACCGCAAACAAATCGCCCGCATCGAAGTCACCGGAGCGATCGCCGGAGAAACCCGCAAACGAGTTCTAGAAGCGCTCAAAACCGTTGAAGAGCGCAAATTTCCCGCCTTGCTGCTGCGGATAGACAGCCCCGGGGGCACTGTCGGCGATTCCCAAGAAATTTACAGCGCCCTCAAGCGTTTGGGCGAAAAAATCAAAATTGTCGCTAGTTTTGGCAATATTTCAGCTTCTGGCGGAGTTTACATCGGCATGGGAGCTCAACATATCGTTGCTAATCCCGGTACAATTACCGGCAGCATCGGCGTGATTATCCGGGGTAACAATCTAGAAGGGCTGCTAGAAAAAGTCGGCGTTTCTTTTCAAGTGATTAAATCCGGGCCCTATAAAGATATCTTGGCATTCGATCGACAATTGACCGAGCCCGAACAGCAAATTCTGCAAGACTTGATCGACAGCAGCTACCAGCAATTCGTGGAAACCGTCGCCGAAGCCCGGAAACTCCCCGTTGAAAACGTCAAAACTTTTGCCGACGGTCGCGTTTTTACCGGCCAGCAAGCCTTAGAATTGGGTTTGGTCGATCGACTCGGAACCGAAGAGGACGCTCGCCGCTGGACTGCCGAACTCGCAGGCCTCGACCCGGAAAAAACCGAATGCTGCACGCTAGAAAAACAAAAACCTTTCCTAAATCGCGTTTTGGGGAGTAGTCTGGATACATCCGGGCTTTGGGCTTACAAGAATTTGCTGGAATTCGAGCTGTCTACTAGCGGTTTGCCGCTGTGGCTGTATCGCCCGTGATTAAATAAATTAGTCATTGGTTATTGGTTATTGGTTATTGGTTATTGGTTATTGGTTGTTGGTTGTTGGTTGTTGGTTGTTGGTTGTTGGTTATTGACAAACCAACAAATAACAAGTAACCCTTCGACTCCGCTCATGGCAACGCAAATAACAAATAACAAGTAACAAATAACAAGTAACAAATAACCAATAACCATTGACAACTAGCAACTGACAACTGATAAAAAATGGAGAATATTTGCGTGGATTGGCAAGTGCGGGCGATTCGCGGGGCAACAACTGCCAGCGATAATTCGGTAGAAGCAATTCGAGAAGCGGTGAGAGAACTGTTAGATGAATTAGAAACAAGAAATAATTTAGATCCGGAATTAATAATTAGTGTTACGTTTTCTGTTACCCGCGATTTGGATGCTGTCTTTCCGGCTGCGATCGCCCGCGAACGCCCTCGGTGGTGCAATGTTCCTTTGTTGGACGTGCAGCAAATGTACGTTAAGGGTTCATTAGAACGCTGCATCCGCTTTTTAATTCACGTCAATTGGCCCGCACACACCGAAATTTATCATCCTTATTTGCGCGGAGCTCAAAATTTGCGGCCCGATTGGAATTTAGCCGTTGCAGTTGCTGCGGAAAAATAAGAAAATCACTTTTTGATTGATTCAAGAGTAAACCCACCAGCCATGGTGGGTTGATTTTTAACTGAGGAATGAAAAGATGTAATAACAAAATGAGTGATTACAAAGGATGTAACTACTGCCAACATTTTCGAGCAGACGGAACTTGTCCGGCTTTCGATCCAGGTCTAATTCCCTTAATAATTGTTGACGCGCAAATCAAACACACTAAGCCTTTGAAAAATCAGAAAAACACAATTGTTTACGAGCCAACTGAAAAACACATAATGTACAGGTATAGTCCTGATTAAGTATTGATGAAGTTGAGCTATTAGCTGCAATTGTTATGGATTGCAACAGTCTGTTGTTAATCCCAGATTTGCCGTAAATTCAAGGTAAATCCCGGCAACACATCTACCGAAACAGTTTGAGGTGCTTGCAATACCTCAACTTCTCGATCGGGGCGATAAATTTCCATTTGTTGCTTTTTGCGGTTAATTAACAAACCCAGACGACAGCCATTGTCGATATACTCTTGCATTTTGTCTTGAGTTTTTTTCAGGCTATCGCTTGGTGAAAGAATTTCAATCACAAAATCGGGACACAGCGGGATGAATTTTTCTCTTTGTTGTGCAGTCAAAGCCTCCCAGCGAGATTTTTCGACCCAAGAGACATCGGGAGATCGATCGGCTTTGTTTGGTAGAGTAAACCCTGTCGATGAGTCGAAGACTTCGCCGAGTTGAGTTTGCTCGTTCCAGATTGCCAGTTGTACAATCAGTTTGACGTTACGTTTTCCGGTTTCTCCTCCTGTCGGCGGCATCACGATTAATTCTCCATTAGGGTTCCTTTCTAGTTTTAAATCTGGGTTTTCTTGACAGAGTAAATAAAACTGTTCTTCGGTAAGTTTGATAATTGGGTTGAGGTCGAGAGTAATTTGGGTCATGGCAGTTGCGATCGGCTGAATTGAAATAGGCTTCTCCAGCAGATAAATTTATTTTAGCTTACCTTTTTCGGTTGGGATTGGCTTAGATAAAAAACATAAAAAAACCGGCTTCTCGAAGAAACCGGATTTTTTGTCAATCAGTGGCTTTCTTGTGATGCAGCCTAATCCCTAAAAAGATGTCATATATAAAACTCCAAAAGTCCTTTTTACCTTCCAATATTCCCAGACTTTGAGGAGAACCCTTTTCATCTAACAGCGGCTTCACAGCTTCATAAGCTGGCTTGTAATTGTACCAAGGAATTGAAGGCCACAAGTGATGGATCAAATGATAGTTCTGTCCCAAAATTAAAATATTCAGAATTGGACTAGGATATACTCTGGCATTTTTCCAGCGATCGCGCTCGTGAAACGGACGGTGTGGCAAATAATCAAAAAATAAGCCCAAGGCTAACCCCACTACCAAAGCAGGAGAAAACCAAAAGTTCAGCACATAGCCTAAATGGTCGTATTGAATTGAGAGATAAACCACTCCGATCACAAACAAACGGCTGAAAAACCATTCCCAAAGTTCGTATTTCCGCCACAGTTTGCGCTTAAAGAAGAAAATCTCGTGGTAAAAAAACCTCGCAGCAATTAGCCACAGAGGCCCACCCGTAGAAACATAATGGTCTGGATCGTTATCTGGGTCGTTAACGTGGGCGTGATGCTGCATATGTACCCGCGTAAATACCGGGAAAGCAAAGCCCAACATCAGCGCGCTACCGTGTCCCAAAATAGCGTTAATTGTACGATCGCGGTGCGCCGCGTTGTGAGACGCATCGTGAATCACCGTTCCAGCCATGTGCAACGCCAGCACGTTCAGCGAAAAACAACACCAATCCGGCCAGTCCCCGTACCAGTAACCCACAAAGGAAATCGCGATAATCGCTAATGCACTCAAAAACAACAGCAGCGTCGGATTCAAGTCACCCGGAGGACTCAGAAACTCTTTCGGCACTGTCAGCGGCCGTCCTGCCTCCGACATTTTTGTTAACACTCCTTAATATTTCACACTTGCGTAGTATAAGATACAAGTCTGCCAATAGTAAAGTTTCGTGAAAAAACAGAGTCCGATCGCCAGACAGTTGCCTCTGCACAAGAAGCCAAGTATTGCTGCGGTGAAACGATCCCAATCCTCGATTAGCCGCATAGCAGAGCAGCTCAAGTCTAATAAATGGGTATATCTGTATTTATGTCAACCCTGGGAGCGGAAATATTTTCTAAAAAAGCCGATCGCCAAGAAAAGATTACCGATCGGTAAAAAGTCAGATATTCTATATATTGGTCAATGCCTGCTGTTTTGACGACTATCAAAATTTTTAAGACTTGAGACTAGCGTCATTGCTTGTACTGAAAGATGAAAAGTTAGCCGAAATTTAAACTAGAAATCCTCCAGCCACCCCATCTCAATTCATGCAACTGCCAAAAGCCCTACGCCGAACTAAAATTGTAGCCACCATTGGCCCAGCAACATCCGACCCAGAAGTGCTCCGCAACCTCATAGAAGCTGGCGCCACAACTTTGCGACTCAACTTTTCCCACGGAACAGAAGATGACCACCAGCGCAGCATTCGCTTAATCAGACAAACGTCCTTTGAACTCAACCAGCCGGTCGCCATCCTCCAAGACCTTCAAGGCCCAAAAATTCGTTTGGGGCGCTTTGAAACAGGCTCTATAGTTGTCAAAAACGGCGATCCTTTCATTTTGACCAGCCGCCCGGTAGCCGGCACAGAGCTGATTTCCTCCGTCACCTACGAACCCCTAGCTTCGGAAGTCCCAGAGGGAGCCGTAATTCTGCTCGACGACGGAAAAGTGGAAATGCGTGTGGAAAAAGTAGACCGCGGCGCGGGAGAATTGTACTGTCGCGTCGTTGTCGGCGGCCCGCTTTCCAACAACAAAGGCGTGAATTTTCCGGGCGTATACCTGTCAATTAAAGCGCTCACGGATAAAGACCGCAAAGATTTAATGTTTGGCCTCGACCAAGGTGTCGATTGGGTAGCCCTCAGCTTCGTGCGGAATCCCCAGGATATGCTCGAAATTAAAGAACTGATTGCCAGTGCGGGCAAGCAAGTACCGGTAATTGCTAAGATCGAAAAGCACGAGGCGATCGAACAAATGGAAGAAATTCTCGCCCTTTGCAACGGCGTGATGGTCGCCCGGGGCGATTTGGGCGTGGAACTCCCCGCCGAAGATGTGCCGATTTTGCAAAAGCGCTTGATTGCAACTTCCAACCGCATGGGGATTCCGGTGATTACCGCTACCCAGATGCTCGACAGCATGGTCAACAATCCCCGTCCCACCCGCGCCGAGATTTCCGACGTAGCCAACGCGATTCTGGACGGAACCGATGCGGTAATGCTCTCCAATGAAACAGCAGTCGGCAGTTTCCCCGTCGAAGCGGTGGCGACGATGGCGAGAATTGCAGTGCGGATGGAGAGGGAAGGAATTAGGGGCAATATTAGAAATGTAGAAGATGTTGGTCGATCGATCACCAACGGCATCAGCCAAGCAGTCAGCCAAATCTCCGAACAGTTAAACGCAGCGGCCATCATGACGCTGACCAAAACCGGAGCCACAGCCCGCAACGTCTCGAAATTCCGACCCAAAACACCGATTTTGGCCGTTACTCCCCACGTAGACGTAGCCCGACAACTGCAATTAGTATGGGGAGTCAAACCATTACTGGTGCTGGATTTGCCCTCAACAGGCCAGACATTTCAATCTGCCATTAATGTCGCCCAAGAAAAAGAGTTCCTGTGCGACGGAGATTTAGTAGTGATGACAGCCGGTACTCAGCAAGGGGTTGCCGGCTCGACGGATTTGATCAAAATTGAGGTAGTCACAGCAGTTTTAGGCAAAGGCACCGGTGTCGGTTTGGGATCTGTGAGCGGCATGGCCAGAGTTGCTCGCACTGCTGCGGATGTAGCCAATTTCCACGCAGGAGACATTTTAGTAGTAGAACGCACCAGCGCCGAGTTTGTAGAGATGATTCGCAAAGCAGCCGGTGTAGTAACGGAGGAGGAAAGTTTGACTTCTCACGCCGCGATTATCGGTTTGCGTTTGGGCGTGCCGGTGATGGTGGGTGTGGAGAATGCCATGCGGGTAATTCGGGACGGCACGATGCTGACGCTGGATATGCAGCGTGGCTTGGTTTATTCCGGGGCCCGCGGCGGCTCAAATGACGGAGAACTTGCGGTTTAACAAGTTCTGAGTTTTGGGTTGTGGAGTTTTTCATGAAATTCTACAGCTCATTGCTTTTTTGTTGAATTTGTGCTATAATTCATAATCGTCTTGCCGATGTAGCTCAGTGGTAGAGTAATCGATTCGTAATCGATCGGTCGCGGGTTCAAATCCCGCCATCGGCTTTGGGTTTTGTGAAGTGTCAAAAGTTCTAAAGACTTTCATACACTTTTAACACTTCATCCCCGTAGTGGTTAATCACCTTAACCGCAATCTTTCCCGATTTACCATTCTTGCCTTTGGGAGAATCAAAAGGACGGCTAGTAGTAGAATACATCTGACTCCAAGCATCTTCATCAATTTCTGCTTTCAGCGCCCGCTTTAATTTTTCATAAGGTTGGTTAGCACCTGTAAAATAGGCATGACGCACAAAAAAGCTTTCCTCATTGTAGTCAGTGTCAATAAACCAACAAGCAATATCATCAGGCGAACTGCTGCGAATCTCCCCGGTAGTGGGATCGTAAATATCTAAACCTTTTAAGGTGACTACTAGCTGACCATTTTGGCGTTTTAACTCAATATCTGGTTCGCCAAATACCATAAATAAATTACCAGCCCCTGTTTTCTTGAGCAGTTCATCACCCAGTAACAAATCAGGATTCATGCGAGTGATTAAAACTTGCAATTTGCCATAACGTTTTGCTTCTTCATTAACATTAGGTTCAAAGGCAAAACCGCAGACAATTAATACATCATTCCCCAAGCCTTTAACAGCTTCTTTGGCAGCTTCTTTGATATCATCAACGCTGACAGTGCCGTATTCTGGCCCGATGTGGACTGCTACCCGCTTGATGGTTTCATCGCTTTCTGCGTACTCGCCTACAGCATGAATGTAAGTACCCGCATGAGATTCTAAATACTCTAAATTTTCAAACTTGAGGCGTTGATTTTTTAAAGTATTTTGGATTCCTGCCCTTTTCAGGTTGTCAATGATTCTGACTTCAAATTGATCTGATGCTTGGGTAACGCCTTCCTGTTCTGAGGCTGGGTATGCTTCATCAGTAGAAAGAATGCGGTGAGGTGAAAGACTTTCGACAGTAAACGGGCCAGTTATCCGAATGCGTTTATTGTTTTCATAAGGTTTGTCATAGAGTAGTTCCGTATCCGCATTACGGGCAATAGATTCATCGATTTCTTCCTGCCGTTGTTGCCTGAGTTGCCACCATTTAGCTATTAATTCTTTAGCTTCGTCTGACCATTTAGCATCGGATTCTCTGGGAATTTCCCATTCTTCCCAGGATTTTTTGAGTAACTGGTTTAATTGAGTGCGAACTGGTTCTAGTTGTAACTGCCATTTGGCATGGATAGTATCAATTTCTGGATTATTGGCGATTGATCCCAATGTAACATGAGGAACGCGCTTATAAACAAAGCCTTTTTTGATTGCGTTGTCTGTCTTAGGTTGTGTTGATGGCAGTTGTTTAGTGATTTCCGCTTCTTTCTGGATGCCGTCAGGGGAATCTGCTAGGAAGTAGTAGGGATATTTAGCAGACATGAGGCGAGTTCTAGCTAGTGCTAAAGCAACACGGCTTGTGTCGATGGTAATCCAACGTCTTCCCCATTGTTCGGCAACATACGCTGTGGTTCCAGATCCGCAGGTTGGATCTAATACTAAATCACCGGGATCTGTAGTCATTAAAAGACAGTTTTCAATTATTTTGGGATTTGTTTGAACTACATAAACTTTGCTTTCCGAGAAACCACCAGCCGTTTTTGCCCAAACATTTGTAATTTGGCTAACAGGGTAATCATCAAAAAAAGATTTATATCTAAGATATCCACCTAGTTTAATTATTCGGTTAGCTAATTTTAATCTTTGTATTCCTGGCAAATGCGTTTTCCAGCTTTTGCCCCTTAATGGATAAAATTTTTCGCCTTGATAATCAATAGGAAAATTTGTACTAGCTCCCCAACCAGTCGCAAGTAAATCGATGCGTTGAAAAATTTTTAAGTTATCGCTAATATGACTTTTTTCCTGCTTGTCTTCAGTTGTTAATCTCTGATGATTACCATCAATATCCTGTGCTAGAGTAAATTCAGAATTGCTTACTAAATTTTTTTCTTCATAGAGCTGTCTATATTTAACACTTTCTTTGTTTTTGGAGTACCAAATAATATAATCTTGAACCCCAGCGATGTATTTACTGCCTAGAGAAACTTTAGTAGTAGCAGAAATTTGACTAATAAAGTTTTCGCTCCCAAAAACCTCATCCATCAAACACCGAACCAAATGCACATTGTCATCCCCAATCTGCACAAAGATACTACCAGTTTCCGTCAATAACTCTCTTGCTACAACCAACCGATCGCGTAAATAACTCAAATAAGAATGAATCCCTAACTCCCAAGTATCCCGAAACGCTTTCACCTGTTCCGGTTGCCTTGTTACTTCTTCAGCCTTCCCATCTTTAACATCGCGCTTCCGAGTCGAAACCTGCCAATTAGAACCAAACTTAATCCCATAGGGCGGGTCAAGATAAATCATCTGCACTTTACCCTTTAAACCCTCCTTCTCCGCCAATGAATTCATCACCAACAGCGAATCACCCAGAATCATCCGGTTAGCCCACTTCACCCCATCCTTATGCTGATAAAAGTCAATTAATTGGTCAAACTCTAACCCATTGAAATCACTAAATAAACTTAATTGTTCCGCTGGCTGTTCTTTCTTAACCTGCTTCTTAAAATCCTCAATAATCGCATGGGGGTGTATTTTCTCCTGAATATAAATCGGCACAGCAGGCACTTCTAAATCCTGACTGTCCTGTTCGTCTTTCCCCTGCCACACCAACTGCGGATCTAAAGATGGATCGCGGGGATAGAGAACTTTTTGAGGTTTTTTCTCGTCGTCAGCCATAAAATCACGCAACTCTTCAGTAGGAATATTAGCCCGTTTATCCTGATGTTTCACACTATCAATAGGTGTAGATTTGTCATTCTTTTTCCTAGGCATTAGTTATTTCCTTATAGATAAATGTTTGAATTTTACAGCCTTTGACATTCTGCTTTTGTACTCGAAACAATCGAGACTTCAATTCACTGAAATCTAAAATCAATTCATGAATTTTTAAGGCTTGTTGTTCATAATCAAAATCTCCTTGACATTCTTTACACAGGATAATTCCACTGTGTTCTTTGACAAGCTTGTGTAGTTCAATAAAATCCTGCCTATTGAGCGTAATCACAGCCCGCTCTTGTTGATGGGCAAACTTGAGAACATCATCATCGGGAATTCCTTGATTAGCCTGTTTTGCGTCATAGGATGTCAACACATCATGTCCGAGATAACGAAGTTTGTTGACGATATCTAGGGGGAAATTTTCGTTAGAGTAAAGCCTAGCTATCTTCATCATCGTCATCCTGGGCAGCAATTACTCGATCGATTTCTGTTTGATGCTGTTCGTAGTATGACGAAGCTAATCTTAAATCTGCGGGAGTTAACCCCGGATAATTCCTCAGTATTTCCTCATCAGATGCCCCCAGTTTGTAAAAAGAAATAATTGTCCAGACAGGAATGCGTGTATTGCGTATCCTAGCGTTACCTCCACAAACACCAGGGGTTTTTTGAATGGTACTAATATTCGTGTCCGTTTGTGCTGTCTGCTTAGACAAATACATCCGAATAGATTTTTCGGCATTCCAAGGATCGGATATTTCTAAGAAATCCCAACGCCCTAATCCCCCGTGATTTTTTACTGCTGGTATCCAAAGAGTTCTAGCAGTCGCCACCTTAGCGGCTTTGTCCTTTCTCGCTTCCCCCGATACTTCCAAAATTAAATTCAATAGTTCTTTTGGCCCATCATTAATTCGCACAATAAAATCAGGCAAATAATTTCTCTGTTCCCCATTGAGAGTATAGGGAATAGTAAAGCCTAAATTGTGATTTTTTACATAGGAGATAACCTCATTCATTTGTTCTAAGGATTGCACCATCTTTGATTCCCAATTACTATCGAGTACCACATGGGAAACATGACATTTATGAGGGTTAGTCGTATAAACCGCACGGGCGGTGTCAAAGTCTACATAGCGAGTCGAACCAAAAGTATCATAGGGGCGGAGAATTGGCTTTAAAGATTTTCGCAACTCTCCTTCCACAATGGCATGATAAATCTTGTCTGTCGCATCGTGGGCAAATTCAGTCAGCATTAACAACTGAGGATAGGTATTGTCTTTGTAACGGACACATTCTTTGAGCCACTGTTTAGTTATTTGCAAAACTTGGGGAAACAACCAAGCTTGTACATCTGCATCAAAAAAATGTATTGTAGTTTTTTCTGGTTTCTGATTCCCATCCCATCGAAAATACTTTTCTAAGGTTAGTTTTGCCAACAAAAAAGCGACTTCCTGTTCTCTGTGGGATTTCAATTGATCCAATGTATGAATACTGGATTGACCAACAATGGGAGCATTGACTGTAAGAGTAGGCAAATCAGCCGTAGAAATAACATATTGACAAACATCTGTAAAATTAGCTGTTAATTTGCCCCTGCTAATGTCGTAGCGATAACCCGTCAATCGAGGGAAAGTAATTTCAGATTCATTTCGTTCTGCTAAAGCTCGAACACGGGTAGGGAGTGTTCCCCGCTTGGGTGTTTTATTAGAACCTGCACAGGGGATAAAAGCAAAGGGAATACCGTAAACTTCGGCATATTCGGGTTCATACATTCCCTCTTTATTCACTGCATAGTTAATCCGTCGCAGTCCCCGTCCAACAACTTGTTCGCACAACAACTGAGTGCCAAAAGCTCTTAACCCTAAAATGTGGGTGACGGTACTAGCATCCCATCCTTCAGTCAACATAGAAACAGAGACTACACAGCGAATGTGTTCCCCCAGTTTTCCGGGTTTACCAACGGTATTTAATACTTCGCGCAGTAACTCTTCTGGTGTGATTTTTTCGGGATCTTTACCTGGATATCTTTGTCGATATTCGGCTTTAAATTCTTCAATCTCCTGTGCTGTAATTTTTTTGAATTCAGCACTCATCGCCTCGCCTGATTCTAGTTGTTCGCTGTCTACCAGAATCGTGTTAGGTCTAGCTGTCCAGTTTTCGTTTTGGACGTTACTAAATAATGGTAGTTTACCGGGAGCTAAAACAGGTCTACCATCAGGATATTTTTTGCCAGTATCCCAGCCAGCAATATAGTCATAAACTAATTTAGAGACATTGGTATTATTACAAACAACGATAAATACAGGCGGTGTTTGTCCTCTGTCAGTAGCTTCTGTGTCCTGTTCCCATAATTCAAAAGCTTTTTTGTAGTTACTATAGAGACTTTCTAAGGCTCCCTCTAACTCTTTAGGAAGTTTTGGTTCGGGTGATGATTTACTTTCATCTTGGGTACTGCGTCCTTTCTTGGGGAGTTGATCGCGAATTAATGGCCAAATACTGCGATAAGCAGGCAATTCGCCTTTCATATTGTCGTCAGATACGGGGACGCGGGGAATTTTGACAATGCCTGATTCGATCGCATCAATCAAGGAAAAGTCAGAAACTACCCAAGGAAATAGATTGCCTTCTTGATAGCCAGAACCTTTTAAAAAGAACGGTGTAGCTGACAAGTCATAAACTACTTTGACCCCAATTTTTGACTTTATAGCTTCAATGCCAGAAATCCAAAGTTGTGCCTGATCGTTGCGTTTTTCTGCTTCTTTGCGGTCATCACCTTTGAGCTTGGCATCGTCATCACCAACGCGACGACGGTAACAGTGGTGAGCTTCATCATTAATCACGATAATGTTTTTCTTGTTTCCTAAACCTTTGCAAACTCGCCTTACCATTTGGTCTGGGGTTTCAGTGAAAGCACTTTTTTGTCCTTGGGCGAGAATATCTTTAGTTAACCGAGCTGCTGAATTAAGTTCTCGCAGTTTAAAGGCATGATAGTTAGTAATAACAATTTTAGCTTTTTCTAATTCTGGGATTAAATCTGGTGGTACTAGGTCAAGTTTTTTGTAGTAATTTTCAGCATCATTAGGTTGGAGTACCCGCAGGCGATCGCGCACGGTAATTCCTGGTGCTACTACTAAGAAAGCATCGCTAAATTTATTGTTCTGAGGGTTGGCGGCTTTATTAAGAGTATGCCACGCCATCAGCATTGACATGACTACTGTTTTACCGCTTCCTGTCGCCATTTTACAGGCCATGCGGAACAGCAGCGGGTTCGCATCTTCATTGAATTGTCGGAGTTGATTCTCAATCCAGTTATCGCCGCACTTTTTTGCAACTTCGGTGATATAGATAACTGTCTCTAAAGCTTCTATTTGGCAAAAATATAATTTACGTTCGCGATCGGGGTTAGTCCAATATGCCAACAATTTTTTAGTGGTAGGGGTAACGTAGAGATAGCCGCCACGTCTCCACAGGCTAACGCGATCGCGAATTTGGTTAATAAACTTGTTTTCTGCTACTCTGTCTTGTGTCCATTCACCTAGATTTAGCTCTAGTTGTTGAAACTGCTTGCTTTTTTTCTTCGGTTGGGCGATCGGGATAAAATAATGGCTGATGCGACGCTCTTCGAGAATTTCATCGGTAATACCATCATCGTCAAAGCGAAAGTGGTACTTGGGTTCCAAGAAGGCAGAGTTAATAATAGGATTTTCAATGACAACTTGATTCATCTATTTCCTGATACTTGTTATATGGACATAGCGATCGCCAATGATAGAGAATTCCTTATTCCCTAACCAATTGTCCCAAGGTCAGAGCAAATTCCCTCCAAATAGACTACCATCATAAATCATCCTTTTATCTATATTTTAACTGAAAATAAGTTACTTATATTTATATATCTACATAAAATATTATCTAAAATGATGGACTTCTGGAAATTGCTCATCTGCCCAAACCTCATAAAACAGTGCTGACACCAGCCATGCACCCACAAAGCAGAAATCTTAAACCTGGGCCCACAATTGGGACATTCCCAACCTGCGTAGGTGAAATCTGCCAAAGCGATCGCACCTCCCAACCCCACCAACTTCCCCAAGGATCGTCGGCGTTAACTCCTTCGCCTGTCGAAACCGCCCCAAAAGAGGACTGGCATTCCTCACGAGAAACCCCACATTGTATTAGTTCGGAGGGCGGGGGATGCGAAAACTTAGGGGGCTGAGGATTTGATTGAGGGCGCGCAATTGTTCGGCAGTACCCAAACAAATCAGCATATCTCCTCCTTCGATCGCAGTTTCTCCAGTTGGCCCGACAATCAAAGTGCCGCCAGCCCGTCGAATTGCTAACACTAATGCCCCGGATTGCGATCGCAATTTGGCATTTCTCAAAGTTTCTCCGACGTAGACACAACTATTCGGATCTACCAGAAATTCTTCCATATAAAAAGAACTATCCGTACCCGTCAATACGCCGTCTAAAAAATCCATCACCTGAGGGCGCAAAGCAGCCGCTGCCATCCGTTTGCCGCCCGTAATGTAGGGGGATACGACGGCATCGGCGCCGCCCCGCTGCAACTTCTTTACGGCTTCTTCTGTGGTGGCGCGGGCGATCGCCCGTACCTTCGGATTCAGAGTTTTCGCCGACAGCACAGTGTACAAATTCTCAGCATCCGACGGCAAAGCTGCTACTATGCAAATTGCGCGATCGATCCCCACATTCAACAAAGTTTCATCGAGTGTCGCGTCTCCCTGCACCGCCGTGTACCCCAACGCCAAAGCAGCCTGCACCGACTGTAGCGCCGAATCTACCACCACAAAAGGAATATTTTCTGCCTCAAATTCCAAGGCAATCTGTCGCCCCGTGCGCCCGAAACCGCAAAGAATGTAATGTTCGATCAAAGAATCCACCAAACGCCGCTGCTGCCTAATTCTTGCTCCTTCTTGAAAATATCCTTGAATCAGCGCTTCTGTAAAGCGGTTGACGATATAACCAATCACCATCACGCCCATCAAAATCAGGCACATGGTAAACATTCGCCCGCGTCTTCCGAGGGGGTGAATTTCACCGTAGCCGACAGTTGCTAAAGTAAATACAGTCATGTAAGCGGCATCGAGCAAAGGCCATTTTTCCACCAGCCAATACCAAAGAGTACCCGTGCAGAAAATGCCGCCAAGGGCGATGATGCCGCCCGTTAACTGTTTTTGCAGGCGCTGGTACTTTTGCTCTAAAGTTGAATACACCGATCGCCCTGACCTATTATTTATTACCTGCTACCAAATTTAAGCATATCAAGACTTAGGCAGAAACCCGGTTCCTCGGAGTAAATCTACAATCTACAATCTCAAATCGCCCGATCGACTTTCAATCCCGTCGCAGAGGTGGCGGTTGCTGGAATTGGCGAGCGGCAATTATTGCAGTGCGATCTGCAATTTTTATGAGGAGTATTTTCGCGCTCGCCTAGAATGCAAATAATCCTGAATTCAAAAAATAATGCAACTGCAAGCAAACTTAAAACCCATATCCACTAAGTCATTCCCAAATCTCAAATCTCAAATCTAAAATGGTATAATCCTGATTTAGCCGATCGCCAAATCCACACTAACTACAAATTCGGGAAAAGCCAGCGGCGACACTCGATCGCCCCGCCAAAACCTCAGCATTAAACTGTAACCGTTAACAGTCGGCTGGCGGTAAACTTCCAAGCAGTTTTCCTGTAAATTGACTATCCAGACTTCCTGAATTTGCGATCGGGCATAAATAGGAAGTTTCACATCTCTGTCATAGTCTATGGAAGTGTCAGCTACTTCTATTAATAGTAAAACTTCCGATGGGAGGGGGTGGGCGGTTGAATAGTAATCGGCGCGAGGTTGCAGCAATACTATATCAGGTTGCGGCTCAGTGCGATCGCTCAACTGAACGGGGTTCTGCACGTCAAAAGTAGCCAAATTTTCGGGAATTTGGCTGCACAGTCTGGCTAAGCGCCTCACAGAGGAAGCATGACGAGTTCCAATAGCGGCCATTTCAACAAGTTCTCCTTCTATCAATTCTAGGCGATCGCCCTCCGAAAGAATCCCAGCTTTACCCATCAGATGGTATTCTTCTACTGTGAAAAGTCTTTTGAGCAACTGCACAGCCATAACTTACCGTTCCTCTAATTAGTTCTTAGATTATAGTCGATCGAAACATAGCTATATTAACAGGGGTTATAAAAAATTATAACTTTGGTGGGATTTGTTTTTGACGAACCGCGAAGGCGCGAAGGACACGAAAGAAGAGGAAAGAAGAGGAGAGAAGAAGGGAAACTCACAAATATCTATCAATAGAAAGGTGTGTCCGGCTGAATGATTCGGTATCTTGAAAATAAGCAGCCAAAATATTCAGCAATCTGCAACGGTTGGCTGTTTTGGCAGGCTGCACAATAATCTGAGTTAACATAACTTGATTCCATGCAAAATACCGCAGATTTACTCCCCAAAATTGACTCGCCGAGTCTTCCTAAAAAGCAACCCGCACTTCCAAATTACGAAGCAGCCGATCGCCAATTTGTCAATTTGCTGCTAGTGGATGATTTAGACAAGACGGTGGCTGCAAAACCGTTACTTGTTAGCGATTTTGAAAGCGCGATCGCCGTGGCGCTGCGATCGGCATATCAGCAACCGGAGGGCGATGAGGCCGCGCACCGTTTCTTGCAGCGCGTACTGTACCGCATCAACCGCCTCAACTTGTTTTGGTACGACGATTTGCGCCGCTACAACAACGAACGATCGCACTATTTGCGAGGAGTGCGCGATCGCATCGAAGAACCTTGGCAGCAGTGGGAAATCGCCCAAATCGACGTTGCAGCCGTGCAAAACATCGAGAATGTCAAGCAAGCCCTGCGCGATCGTGCAGCCGTCGATGTCGATCCTCCGCTGTCTGAGATCGATCGCTACCTGCGAGAAGAGATGACAGCAGCGGGATACAGACACCTGCTGGCGATCGCCTCCTTCGACGGTTTAGTGGAAGCCAGCCGTCTTTCCCGCATCCTCGGCGGGGCAGGCAACGAAATTCAGTCAACCCTGACGCGGGTGCTGATCGAAGAATACGGCGGCGGTCGCTTACCCCGCAAGCACTCGACCTATTTTGCCCAAATGATGGCAGAATTCGGGATGAGCACAGAACCGGAGGCGTATTTCGATTTAGTACCTTGGGAAGTGCTCTCCAGCATCAACCACAACTTCCTGCTTACCGAACGCAAGCGCCACTTTCTGCGCTACAACGGCGGACTCACTTATTTTGAGGTGGCTGGGCCCGTCGCTTACCGCAATTATCTAGGCGCCGCGCAGCGCCTGGGGTTGTCCCAGGCTGCGATGGGTTATTGGGAACTCCACATCCGAGAAGATGAGCGTCACGGGCGCTGGATGCTTGATGAGGTGGCGATCCCGCTGGTTGACAAATACCCGCAGGATGGGTGGGAATTGGTGTTGGGCTACGATCAAGAGAAGTCGATCGGCGATCGGGCTGCGTTGGCTGTAGTGCGATCGATCCAAGCAGCAGAACACAATTGACACGTAGATGGGGATTTGCCGTTGGGTGGGGGCGGGTTCACAGACAATAATTGCCACTCAACCCACAATCTAATCAACCCGCCCCCACCGATAAAACAACGAACGATCGATCCGTGCTGTATTTTACAAGGCTGTCATTAACTGAATTAGCTCGATCGACAAATCTCTGGGCGACTTTTGCTGCTTCTGAAACAAAACTCCCGCCAGCAGATAGATATTTTCCGAATAAAAAGCCATGCCCTGTTTTTGCAGATTGGCGATCGCGCTTTTCACCTTCGGTTCCGAACTGTAATAGCCAAAAGTTAGAGGTGCAATCTCAAAATTCGCCACCGAGTAGCCTCGATCCAAGGCATCATCGATCAAACCCACAGGATTAGAATAGCTCGAAACCATCAGCAAAACTTTGTCGCAGCCCAAAGATAAAAGTTTTTTAGCAATTGTAGAACCATCAGTCCCGCCGTGCAACAGCGGCTGATAGAGCTTGTCATCCGCCGCCGGCAAGTAAGGCGGATTTGAAATTATACAATTCGCCGACTGATATAAAGGCGAATCAAAAAAAGAGCAATTTTGGACAGTGTATTGTTCGCTCAGTTGATATTGCTTAATTTGAGACTCAGCAATTTTCGACGCAACCTTATTTAACTCAAATCCTTGTATTTTTCCGTCAAAATTAGTTCTGACCAAAGACTTAATAACTGGACTTCCCTCTCCGGAACCAAATTCTACTATAAGTCGAGAATTGTCAGCGGTATCTAACACTAAACTTTCCAAGCAGTGCGAGTAAAAATCAGATTCTTCAGGGCAATGAAATACCTGTTTTAGAGGATGGGATGAAGTGAGCATAAATTCTGTAACAAAGTTTACTTTTTTAAAGTTATCTAATAAATAATTGTGAAGCCATCTGTCGCAAGAGCTATTTATAAACTTTTTAAATCTCTCTCTTGTCTCAGAAAGATTCGCGGACGTTGTTGGGCTTGGGCCCTCTTGGTTTCAGTGGTTATATAACCTGTCAGTCATACCTCACCTTTTTGAGAAAGGCTATAACTTATCAATACACTGCTTGGTTGGTAGTGAGGAATTCATTACTCGGAAAATGCGGACTTAATTCCTCGGAAAATGCGGAATGAATTCCCAACGATCGAACCTCAATCATATTGGTTCGATCGTTGGGAATTCATTCCTCATCAGACGAGAGATGACTCAAGTCCCAACGCTCAAACCCGATCGAGGTTATTTTAGCGGACACGATAGAACTGATAACGTTCGCGAGCGGGGACGCTCGCACTTCTGAGTCATGACTGATGACTAATGACTAATTACCACCAGACTGTACAGATTTGCGAGTTTGGTTAGTATCGTCGCCCTTGTGATGCCACGTGCCACCGTCACCTTGAACATACTCTGATTTTACGCTGTTCCAAGCAACGCGAGTAGCAGCATCTTGGCTCATTCCATCTTCGCTAGCGCTCTTAAAAGCCGCTTTAAAAATATTCTGCGCCCCTTGGGGTAGTTCTTGTGCTTCTGAAGGTAATGTGTCAAATTGTTGTTCTGGCATAATGGTCTCCTTTTTTTTAACATAAATGCTATTTTATATAGAATAAACAACTACCTTCCTCTCTCTAAAAGCAAATTTAAGACAGCATTTATCTCAGTCCGAAGACCGATGTAATCTTAAATTTATTAGTTTCAGAAAAAGGAACTTGCTTGCCGTTGCTGGTGGCACGGAATTTGGGTAATTTACCCGATCGCACAGCTATAAATCTGACTTCGGCTTTTTCACCTGCGAACTTAGAAAATACGTCAGCGAAGCGATTACTAAACCGATACTCCCTCCCAAGGGAAGGATGTTCGGATCGCCCTTCCACCTAACTACCTCAGCGAGAAACAATACGCTCAATACAACGACGATCACGCTGGTGAGCTTGGTTTTGAGATCCTCGATGCTGTGAATTTCCAGCCAGTGGGGTACTTTTATGCGCTCGTCAATGAACAGCTCGTAAAGTCCGAGGGCAGTAATGTAAAATACTGTGGCTAACAGAAACAAATCTACAACTTCGATCAAGGACAGAATCAGTTGTTTGGAGTTTTCGCTGGAAACCGCTCCTGTAGTTAGAATGTGGCCGATGGTAGCGACTGTTTCCAGCGCGCCGTAGACCAAAGGTAATAGCTTAGAAACTATTGAGTCTGTGGGGTAAGTTTCAATTGGAAAAACAATCAAGGGAACGGGACTAAATTTGCTCTCTTACCTTCATTATCCCGTAGCGAATATGAAAAGAGTTGTACGTTCCGTTGTCAATTTGACCATAAGGTTTTGCAATCAAAAGCGATCGCAGGACTCTACAAGGCAAAAGCAAGCATAACCATGAAATCTTCTAAATTGTTGAAAGTTGTTTTAGCAGGGGCTTGTACTTTAGGTTTAGCAACGGTTTCCTTAGCAGTGCCTGCTTCTGCCCAGTCGGGAGGCGGTGCAGGCACGGGTACTAGCGGTACGACAGGTACAACCGGTACCAGCGGTACAACTTCGGCGCCGACTGAGACTAATTCTGGAGTTTTGAGCGATCGGCGCGATCGCCCCAACAATCTGGGCTGGCTGGGTGCCTTGGGCGCGTTAGGTTTGCTCAACTTGTTTCGCAAAAAAGACGATGCAGCGTCGGTTCGTCGGTAGTTTCGGGCGATTCACGCTCGGGATAGATTCGCACGCGCGTACTATTGAAAACTTGAAAACATAGAGGCTTAGAAATTCATGACTTCACCAAATCGCCAAAATTTGTTCGTAAAATTGGTTACTGTTGCCGGAATTGCCGGCGTTAGTTCCTTGCTCGCCGTGCCCGGATTCGCAGAATTGAACCGCCAGACTAACGACTCGAACAATTCTAATTCTGCGGGCTTGATTGCGATCGACGCCAACAACAATACCAATCCCGGCGGCCGTCCTTTTGACTCGACTAATCCGAACTACACTAACGATTTGGGGGGCAGTCCTTCGGACTCTACAAATAGCCCCAGCAACAATAACAATCCCGATCGTTCTTCGGAAGCTCCTGTGAGCGATCCGAACAACAATACCAATCCGGGCGGCCGTCCTTTCGACTCTACTGTCCCCAGCAACAATAACGATGCCGGCGGCCCTAGCAACACTCGCAATAGCCCCAGCAACTAGAATAGACCTCTTAAATTTTGGGACGGGCTAGAAGCCCATCCCACAAGAAAAAAGATTTTTGTGGGATGGGCTTCTAGCCCGTCCTAACTATTTTTGCAAGAGGTCTAATAATCCAGTCCTTCAGCCGCAATAATTAGCTAGAGTCCGATCGCACTTTCACGCGATCGGACTCTATTTTTGCTGCTGTTAAACTTAGGCTAAATTAATAATTTTCTCACCGACGGGCGATCGCACTTGCGCGCCCGCCGATTTATTCAAACAACACACTATTAGTTACTGCTGATTGTCCACAAAAACAGTCACAGCCGCCACAGCGATTAACATTTCATCATTTTTATCATTCAGAGAGGCGATCGCCCTTCCTGGCACAATCATGCCCCCTTGCTCCACAATCAGAGTTTTGCTACCAAAAGGCAGCACCGCCAACACATCATCCGGCCGCACTTGTTCCGGGTAAGGAACAGCCACCTTTACCTCAACAATCATCTGATTGGGGTCAGTCAAACCCGCCACTTCCCAGACGCCTAGCAGAGCATTATTGGCGATCGCATTTCGTACAGCCCTAGCCGCCGCCACAGTAGGTTCCTGCCCGTGCTGGTCGATACCCATCCCCATTTCAATGATGAAACATTTACGTGCCACAGTTGCCCCTTCCTTGATTTTTGTGAATAGTCGTTAGCGAAGCTTACAGAAAAGAATCGCACTCTTTACCAAAACAATTATCAACCAAACCGACCGCAATTTTTATTATTTTATAAATCGTTATAACAACACAAGAATCATCTTAGTTCAAAAAAAACAATCAAACAACCGACAATCTCATAACCATAGTTAATCAGTCATTGTCAATCTAAAATCCCAAATCCCAAATCTAAAATCGCATAACTTATGGTAATATAACCAAAATCACCATTCCTCGCGGACTGCCAAACTCATCGCCAGCTTGAATCATGGATAGTTTTCTCCCCATCGCCTACTTTCAAAACCAATTTCTCCCATTTACCGACGCCAAAATCTCCATCGCCACCCACGCCCTGCACTACGGAACCGGAGTTTTAGGCGGGTTGCGAGGAATTCCCGACCCCCAAAATGGCGATCGCATCTTACTATTTAGATTAGACCGCCACTGTCAAAGATTAAGTCAAAGTGCCAGCTTCCTCCACTGCGATATTCCCGCCGACAAAATCCAACAAGTAATCACTGATTTTGTTAAAAAAAATCAGCCAACAAAATCATTTTACATCCGTCCATTTATCTACACATCAAGTTTAGGAATAGCCCCCAGACTGCACAACGTAGACACAGACTTCTTTGTTTACGGATTAGAACTTTCCGACTACTTGCCAAAAGAAGGAGTCAACTGTAGAATTAGCTCTTGGTACCGCCAAGAAGACCGCAGTTTGCCACTAAGAGGTAAAATTAGCGGCGCCTACATCACCTCAGCCTTAGCCAAAACCGAAGCAGTAGAATCCGGCTTCGATGAAGCTATCATGATGAATACTCAGGGAAAAGTCAGCGAAGCTTCAGGAATGAACATATTTGTCGCCCGAAATGGCAAATTAGTTACTCCCGGTTTCGATCAAGATATTCTCGAAGGAATCACCAGAGACAGCGTAATCACCATCGCCCGAGACTTAGGAATTGAAGTCACAGAAAGACCAGTTGACAAATCAGAACTGTTGATTGCAGACGAGATTTTTCTGTGCGGAACCGCCGCCAAAATTACGCCAATTAACCGAGTAGAAAACTATCAATTGCCTAAAAACAGACCCATCACCGAAAAGATTTTGGACAAACTGACGGGGATTATCGAAAATCGCGATAGCAAGTACAAAGAGTGGGTATTTGCGATTAGTCTGAATTAACGCGATACTCAAGGATCCATGAAGTAAATTAACCGGATTTGGTTAAATACCAAATCCGGTTAAATACCCCCTCGATCTCTTAGTCTGCGGAGGCAGACTTCGTGTGTGTAGTCGCGGTTTCAACCGCCGAGTCACTTTTTTACTCGCACAAAGCAGCCGCATGATGGCGAATGTGATCCTCCATAAAACTAGCTACAAAATAATAGCTGTGATCGTAACCTTCCTGCATCCTTAAAGTCAGCGGCTGTCCCACTTTTGCACAAGCAACCGCAAACGCATCCGGCAACAATTGTCCGTCAGCTAGATACGAATCATCAGTACCGCAGTCAATCAAAATCGGACGCTTGTATTGCTGTTCCAGCACTAATTCGCTAGCATCCCAAGCCTTCCAACTCTCCCGATCGCCACCGAGGTAGTGTCCAAATATTTTTTGTCCCCAAGGGCAGCGCACGGGCGCGCAAATAGGCGCAAAAGCCGAAACTGACAGATAGCGATCGCCATTTTTTAACGCGCAAATTAAAGCCCCGTGTCCGCCCATCGAATGCCCGAAAATTCCCTGTTTTTCACGTATCACCGGAAAGTTTGACGCGATTAAATTCGGCAACTCATCAACCACATAACTGTACATTCGATAGTGAGAATTCCAAGGTGCGGCTGTCGCATCCACATAAAAACCCGCGCCGCTTCCCAAATCCCAATTGTCGGCTTCCCCAGGAATGCCAGTATTTCGCGGGCTAGTGTCGGGCGCCACCAGCATTAACTCATATTTTGCTGCCCATTGTTGCGCCCCCGCTTTTGCCATAAAATTCTCTTCCGTGCAGGTTAATCCTGACAAGTAATAGAGGATTGGTACGGGTTGTGATTCGGCTTGTGGTGGCTGGTAGACAGTGAATTTCATCTCGCTGTTGCAGGCGGATGATTGATGGCTATAAAAGCCGAGTTTGCCACCCAAACTTTTATATTGTTTTTCCAGTTTTAGGGATTTTGAGATCATGTTAATTTTATTTCATTTGTGAATTAGATTTTTTTTACCGCAGAGAGCGCAGAGGGCGCAGAGGAAGAGAGAAGAGAGAAATATTTTTGTTCAAAATGTTAAAACTGTGCGTATTACTTTTCCTTGGTGCATCAAATCAAAGGCGTCATTAATTTGCTCGATCGGCATAATCTGGGTAATCAAACTATCAATATCAATTTTACCATCCATGTACCAATCAACAATTTTCGGAACATCGGTTCTGCCCTTCGCGCCACCAAAAGCCGTGCCTTTCCACACCCTACCAGTTACTAATTGAAACGGGCGGGTGCTAATTTCTTGCCCGGCTCCCGCTACTCCGACAATCACGCTCACACCCCAACCTTTGTGACAGCATTCCAAAGCTTGGCGCATCACATTAACGTTGCCGATACATTCAAAAGTGTAATCAGCTCCGCCTTTGGTTAAATCTACCAAATAAGGCACTAAATCGCCCTCAACTTCGCGGGGATTTACAAAGTGAGTCATGCCGAATTTTTTCGCCATTGCTCGTTTGTCGGGATTCATATCTACGCCGACAATCATGTTGGCTCCCACCAGGCGCGCTGCTTGGATTACATTCAAACCCACGCCGCCTAAACCAAAAACTATGACATTAGAACCTGGTTCTACTTTGGCAGTATTGATGACAGCGCCGATGCCAGTTGTAACGCCGCAGCCAATCAAACAAACTTTGTCAAAGGGAGCGTCATCGCGAATTTTCGCTACCGCAATTTCTGGCAATACTGTATAATTAGCAAAGGTAGAAGTTCCCATGTAATGGAAAATTTTCTCGCCATTAATTGAAAATCTGCTCGTGCCATCGGGCATTACGCCTTGCCCTTGAGTGAGGCGAATTGCTTGACAGAGATTCGTTTTGCCGCTCAAACAATACGCGCAGTTGCGACATTCGGGAGTGTAAAGTGGAATTACCCGATCGCCCTTTTTGACACTTGTCACTCCCGCCCCAACTTCCGCGACAATCCCGGCTCCCTCGTGGCCGAGAATTGCCGGAAACAAACCCTCGGGATCGGCGCCGGAAAGAGTATAAGCATCAGTGTGACAAACACCCGTCGCTTTGATTTCCACCAGCACCTCACCATCTCGCGGCCCATCTAGATCGACCGTTTCAATGGTCAAAGGTTGGCCGGCACTGCGAGCAACTGCTGCTTTTACTTTCATGCTTTCCCCCTGGGATGATTTGTTAAATGCTCCGTCAATATGTATTCTATTACTTAATCTAAAAATTGCACCAATTCTATGACAAAATTAATTGTAATTACCGGAGTCAGTCGCGGTCTCGGTCTCGCGATGACCGAAAAGTTTATTGAATTGGGACACACAGTTTTAGGATGCGCCCGCTCTTCGGAAGCAGTGGAAAAACTAAAACAAAAATATCGCGCGCCCCATCATTTTACTTGTTTGGATGTCGCTAGCGACGAGCTAGTCAAAGCTTGGGCTACAGAAATTTTGGCAAAGCAGCAACTGCCAGATTTGCTGATTAACAATGCAGCTATAACTAATTATTCCGCGCCTCTGTGGAATATCAGTAATGAAGAGTTTTCTGAGGTAATTGATGTTAATATTAAAGGTACAGCTAATGTGATTCGCCACTTTGTCCCGGCAATGATTGCTCGAAAAAGTGGCATAATTGTCAACTTTAGTTCGGGTTGGGGAAGGTCAACTTCGCCGGAAGTCGCGCCCTATTGCGCTTCTAAGTGGGCGATCGAAGGATTGACGCGATCGCTCGCCCAAGAACTCCCGCGAGGCATGGCAGCGATTCCTTTGAATCCCGGCATAATTCACACCGATATGCTGGAAATTTCTTTCGGAGAACACGCAGCAAGTTACACGCCAGTCAAAACATGGGTGCAAAAAGCAGTGCCTTTTTTACTAAAATTGAAACCTTCAGATAATGGCGTGCCGATGACCGTTCCGGGATAATATAGCAACAGAAAGCAGAATTTGCGAACATCTCTCTTTTCTACTCCTCTGCGCCCTCTGCGCTCTCTGCGGTTAAATAAAAAAAGGGAGCATCCCAATTGTGCAAACATATCCGCAAGGGCGAAGCATTCGCGCCTGTATCCTATCGACTATATAAGAGATTTTCAGCGCGAATGCTTCGCCCCTACAAAAAACGGGATGCTCTCTAAAAAAATCTCAGAAATCAAATAAAATTACTGTATTTCCCAATCAAAACTCTCTCCCCCAACAGCCACTGTGAACTTGCCATTAACCTCGCCCTCGCAAACCGAAACCCGCAAAGCAGACCACCTCAGGATCTGTCTCGAAGAAGACGTACAATTTCGCGAAACTACCAGCGGACTGGAACACTACCGTTTTGCTCACTGCTGTTTGCCAGAAATCGATCGCACCCAAATCGATCTCACATCCACATTTCTCGGCAAAAAACTAGGCGCTCCGCTGCTAATTTCCTCAATGACAGGCGGTACAGAACTAGCCCAGACCATTAATTATCGCCTCGCCGATGTCGCTCAGGAATACAAACTCGCAATGGGAGTCGGTTCCCAGCGATGCGCTGTCGAAAACCCTCAACTTGCTCCTACATTTGCCGTGCGCCGTCGCGCTCCCGATATTCTGCTATTTGCTAATATCGGAGCGGTTCAATTAAACTACAATTACGGTTTGGAAGAGTGTCAAAAAATTATCGATATTCTGGAAGCAGATGCCCTAATTTTACACCTCAATCCGCTGCAAGAGTGCGTTCAAACTGAAGGCGATACTAATTTTAAAGGACTGCTCGAAAAAATTGCTAAATTGTGCGATAAATTACCAGTACCGGTGATTGCGAAAGAAGTAGGCAACGGTATTTCTGGAAAAATGGCACAGAAATTGCGATCGGCTGGGGTAAGCGCGATCGACATTGCCGGAGCCGGAGGCACTTCTTGGGCCAAAATAGAAGGAGAGCGAGCCAAAGACGGCAAGCAGCGGAGGTTGGGCGCCACCTTTGCCGACTGGGGAATCCCGACAGCCGAGTGCGTTGTCAGCACCCGCGCCGTAGCGCCAGATGTTCCCCTGATTGCCTCTGGGGGCTTGCAAAACGGCTTGGATGCAGCCAAGGCGATCGCCCTCGGCGCGGATGTGGCGGGGCTGGCGCGGCCGTTTCTGGAAGCAGCCGCAGCATCGGAATCAGCAGCAGGTGTTCTAGCTGAGGTTTTAATTGCAGAAATCGCTACTGTGATGTTTTGTACGGGCTGCGCTAACTTAGATGAGTTAAAACATTCTGGGGTTTTGGAAAGGTTAAGATAAAAGTATGTCAGTTGGCAGTTGGCAGTAGACAGTTGGCAGTTGGCAGTTGGCAGTTGGCAGTTGGCAGTTGGCAGTGGGAGCATCTCAGTTTTGCATTTATAGAGCGTCTCCGCTCGCGAGCGGTATAATACTCGCGAGCGGGGACGCTCGCACTATATATAAAAAATGCTTTTTTCAAAAATGAGATGCTCCCGTTGGCAGTTGGCAGTAGTCAGTAGTCAGTAGTTACTGATTATTGGGAGAGATTCAAAAATAACAAATAACAACTGCTAATTACCAACTGCTAATTACCAATTACCAACTGTAACTGTTAACCATCAACTGTCAACTATCAACTATCAACTGTCAACTGTCAACTGTCAACTGTCAACTGACTAATTATCTAAATGAAAGATTTCCTAAAATATACTTGTGCAAGTTTGCTGGGAACCTTCCTGGGATTGTTGCTGCTGGGCGGCATCGGATTGGGAGGACTGGTACTGCTAATTGCTCTGGCGGCATCGTCGTCTAAAGATTCAGGCCCGCAAGTTAAAGATAAGTCTGTATTGGTATTAGACCTTTCTCTAAATATCACCGATAGCAAACCGAGCCGCAGCACGAGCGCGGCGATTCAAGAAGCACTTTCGGATGAATCCGGGGATGCTGTGACGCTGCGGACTGTTTTAGATGCGATCGAATCTGCGAAAAAAGACCCGAAAATCGTGGGGATGTATCTCGAAGGCAGTTCGGATTCCAGCAGCAGCGGGTTTGCTAATCTCAAAGAAGTTCGATCGGCATTACAGCGTTTCCGAGATGCCAAAAAACCCATTTTTGCTTACGAAATGGACTGGAATGAGCGAGATTATTACCTCGGTTCAGTTGCTAACACAATTGCGATGAATCCTTACGGATCTCTTGAAATCAACGGTTTTAGCAGTCAAGCAATGTTCTTAACCGGTGCTTTCGAGAAATACGGCCTCGGAGTGCAAGTCACTCGCGTCGGTAAATACAAGTCAGCCGTCGAACCGTTTTTGCTCAAAAAAATGAGCCCGGAAAATCGCCAGCAAACTCAAAAATTGCTGGGAGATATTTGGGGCGAATACTTAAAAACTGTCGGGCCGAGCCGCAAATTGAGCGTTCCCCAACTGCAAGCAGTTGCAGATAATGGCGGAACTTTGATGGCTAACGAAGCTCTCAAAGGCAAGTTAGTTGATAAAGTTGTCTACTTTGATGAAATTGCAACAGAACTGAAAAAACTAACAGGAACCGATGCAGAAGATAAATCTTTCAAGCAAATAAGTTTGAAAAACTACGCAAGAGTTGCTGAGAGTAAAAACTCTACTCGCGCTCACAAGAAAAACCAAATTGCTGTCCTTTACGCTGAAGGTGAGATTGTAGACGGCGAAGGCGGCCCGACTCAAGTAGGGGGCGATCGCATCGCTGAAGAAATGCGTAAAATCCGAGAAGATGACGACATAAAAGCAGTAGTTCTGCGCGTCAACAGCCCTGGAGGCAGCGCGACGGCTGCGGAAGTCATCGGGCGCGAAGTCGCGCTGACAGGCAAAAAAAAGCCAGTTATCGTATCGATGGGCAATTTAGCAGCTTCCGGCGGCTATTGGATTTCGATGGGTTCTAGCAAAATCTTTGCCGAAGCCAGTACGATTACTGGTTCCATCGGCGTTTTTGGGATGCTATTCAATGCCGAAAAGTTGGCTGCTAACAACGGCATAACTTGGGACGTGGTAAAAACCGCCCGTTTTGCGGATACTAACACGGTTTCCCGCCCCAAAAATCCTCAAGAATTGGCGAATATTCAGAGAATAGTCGATCGCATTTACGATCTATTTATCACCAAAGTCGCCGACTCCCGCAAACTGCCAAAAAACAAGGTGCAAGAAATTGCTCAAGGCAGAGTTTGGTCTGGTACGGCTGCGAAACAGTTGGGCTTAGTCGATGAAATTGGCGGCCTAGAAGATGCCGTTAGAGAAGCAGCTAAGCAAGCTAAGCTAGGCGACGATTGGCAGTTAGAAGAATATCCAAAACGCCGCAGTTTGGAAGAGCAAATTTTGGAAAGAATATCCGGCGTTCGCGTTGTGAAACCAGCCACCAAACTCGATCCGCTGAGTGCAGAAGTTAAGAAAATGCAGGATGAATTGGCTGTTATCAAGTCGATGAATGACCCGCAAGGGATTTACGTTCGCTTACCTTTCGACTTGCGGATTAATTAACTTTACTCTTCAACCCGCGTCGGCGGGTTTTGTCGCGGGTTTTGTCTGTGTAGAAGCGGTTTCAACCGCCGAGTTTCAACCGCCGAGTTTGTCTTTACTCTTCAACCCGCGTCGGCGGGTTTTGTCTGTGTAGTAGCGGTTTCAACCGCCGAGTTTCAACCGCCGAGTTTCAACCGCCGACTCCGATATTGAAAAACCCGGTTTCCTCAAGAAACCGGGTTTATGAATACCCTATACGATCGACTGGGAATTGGCAATATTTATTATGCAGCACGCTGAGTCAACAATCCCCAGATGAAAAGTACCACGATCGCGCCGATGACTGCAAAAGCTATGCTGGGTACAGTTAATGCTCCGAAGGATGCTCCCGCGCTAGTCCCCACAAAGACTTGGCCTAAATAACCTCCCACCAGCGCGCCGATAATTCCTAAAACTGTTGTTGCGACAAAACCGCCACCTTGAGTTCCCGGATAAATGGCTTTGGCGATCGCACCAGCAATCAGTCCTAAAACGATCCAAGCAATAATTCCCATTTCTTTTTCTCCTGAGTGTTTAACTTTCGTCTGCCTTGTCTTATGTTCTAAGAATAACAACTGATATCCCGTCCTTTCCTCTACCGTAGGGATGAACCGATAGAGGTAGAATTTCTCATGAATCGTCCTAATTTAAGGCTTTTTAATATGTCAAAAGAGTTATTGAAGAACGCACAACTAAGAATGCATAACGTAGAGCGCACAACTAAGAACGAAGCCTTTAATTATCTAGGATAGAAGGCTTTATTTATTTAGGACAGAAGCAATCGACTACTCATATAAAGTGCAATTTCAGAACGTCCCAACCGTTGGGTGCGGTTGGTACAACCAAATTTTTCTAAGGAAGAAAGGTACCTATGCTCAAAGCCGAAGGGCAATAGGAAAAATTTTTCTGGGACTTTTTGTGTTTTACTGGTAAAAAAATTACAATAATTCAGTCAAATTAGGAAAGTTGGCCCCCGATGAATCTGACACTGTGCACGATCGTGAAAAATGAAGAAGCAACACTGTCGCGGACTTTGGACAGCGTGAAGGGTGTTGTTGACGAAATTGTGGTGGTAGATACCGGTTCGCGCGATCGCACTCGTGAAATAGCCCGAGAATCCGGGGCGAGGGTTTATGACTTTGAATGGTGCGACGACTTCGCAGCGGCGCGCAACGAGTCTCTGAAGCACGCCCAGGGCGACTGGATTTTGGTGTTGGATGCCGATGAGGTGCTGGTACCGGAGATTGTACCTCAGATCCAGCAGGCAATTAAGAGCGATCGACTGTTGCTAATCAATCTCATCCGCCAAGAAATCGGTGCATCTCAATCACCCTATTCCCTAGTGTCGCGTTTGTTTCGCAATCGCCCCGGCATCCGCTTTTCTCGCCCTTACCACGCCATGGTAGACGACAGCGTGGCTGAGATTTTGCAGCGCGAACCAGAGTGGAAAATAGCTTCTCTCCCCGATGTGGCGATTTGGCACTCTGGTTATCACAAAGATGCGATCGCAGCAAAAAGCAAATTCCAAAAAGCTCAAACAGCAATGGAACGCTATATAGCTTATTATCCAAACGATGCTTATGCGTGCAGCAAATTAGGCGCGCTGTACGTAGAAAGCGGGCAAATCGCGCGGGGCATTAATTTATTAACTAGGGGATTGACTGCGGCGACAATTGATGAATCTATTGTTTACGAACTTAACTATCATTTAGGCATTGCTTACCGCCAGCAACAGCAATTTGCCAAAGCCAAAGAACACTATCAACTCGCAATTAATACAGATGTTTTCCCGGCGCTCAAATTAGGTGCTTACAATAATTTGGGCAATTTGCTCAAAGATGAAGGAGATTTGCCAGCAGCAGAAAAAGCTTACAAAGCAGCTTTAAAAATAGATCCCAATTTTGCACCAGGTCACTACAATTTAGGACTCACACTGAAAGCAACCGGAAATTTGGTAGATGCGATCGCCTATTACCGACAAGCCATTAAAATCGATCCCGAACACGCCGAAGCCCATCAAAACTTGGCAGTAGCGCTGCTGAAAATTGGCAAAATGCCCGAAAGTTTAGCAGAATTCAAAAGAGCGATCGCCCTTCACGAACAGCGCCGCCCCTTTGAAGCAGAACGCCTGCGCCGCGGACTGCAAGAAATGGGTTTAATCTAAACCTGCATATCTACTTTCTCGTTAAGTAGGTCATTTGTAGGGGCAATCGTCGGTAGTTTCCCATCGATCCCAGAGGGGTAAGCACTCTTGGCATTAACCCTACAAATTGCGAAAAATACCAACAAAATCAAGCAATTATCTCTACTTTGCCGCTGTCCAAATCGTAGCGCGCCCCAACAACTTTAAGCTTTCCCGCTTTCACTGCTTCAGCCAAAATAGGCGACGCAGATTTTAACTTTTTTACATTCATTTTTACATTAGCTCTGACTGCGTTATCCCAAGCATCGCCCAATTGATTTTTTGTAGCATCAACGGCTGGTTTAATCGCCGCCACCAAAGTGCTAATGTGACCCGGCACAGCTTTACCATCCAAAGCCGCTTTCACAGCACCGCAGCGTTCGTGACCCAGAATTACTAATAGCGGAACGCCTAATTCTAATGCGGCATATTCCATATTTCCGAGAACCCCGTCGTCGAGAAAATTTCCAGCTACTCGGATATCAAATAAATCCCCCAATCCTTGGTCGAAAATAATTTCGGGTGTTACCCGCGAATCAGAACAAGCAAGGATGGTTGCAAACGGATGTTGACCCTTTGCTACTTCGGTAATTCGCGATCGGCTTTGGTCGGGAAATGTCCGTTTTTGGTGAATATACCGCTGATTCCCGTTCATCAATTTCTTGAGTGCGGCCTCAGGAGTGATGTTTGAGACTACTCCTTCTGCATAGGCCGGTTCAGTTTTGAACAGCCCTGGGGCCATGGTTGCCACCAGCGCCCCTGCACTTGACATCCAGATCGCACTCCGCCTCGACATCTTGCCTATTTTTTTTGAGTCGGTCATTGCTTGCAACTCGGTTAATTGTTTTATATTTATTAGTATAATATTTGCCATCAGCCCAGCAAAAATTCTTTACTTTTTCTTTACAAGTAGCTGCCAAATATAAACTAATAAAAAATCGCCCCTTGTAATTTCATGGAATTAACTGCGGTCATCATTCTGCCTGCGGAGGATGCTATAGTGTATCTAAAACAACAATTATTTATCAATGAATCACAATGTCTTACGTCGCCAGCATTCATATCTATCCGGTCAAGTCCCTTGACGGCATAGCTGTCAGTCAAGCTAATATTCTTGCCAGCGGAGCTCTAGCAGGCGATCGCTCTTTTGCCATCTGCGATCTTTCCGGAGCATTTGTTAACGCTAAGCGCAACAGCGGAGTCCATTTTCTGCGCCTATCATTTGACATAAAAAAGAGAATCGCCGGTCTGAAAATTCAAGACACCGAACAAGAAATATTTTTTCATGTAGATAGAGAACGCCCCGCAATAGAATCTTGGTTGAGCAACTACTTCGGTTTCCCGGTCAAATTAATTGAAAACTTGCTCGCAGGCTTTCCCGATGATACCGCAGCACCCGGGCCAAGCATTATCAGTACCGCAACAATAGCCGAAGTAGCATCTTGGTTTCCCAGAGTTTGCGTTAACGAAATGCGCCATCGCTTGCGAGCTAATATTGAAATAGGAGATGTCCCGGCTTTTTGGGAAGATCGACTTTTCGGAGCAGCCGATGAAGTTGTCAGGTTTAAAATAGGGCCAGTAATATTTGAAGGTATTAATCCCGGTCAGCCCTGTCTGCAATCCAACCGAAATTCTGCTGCTCAAGAAGCTTATCCAAACTTGAAAACTATGCTAACAGCCAAGCAAAATGAAATCATGCCTGAATTGCAAAAAAAAGGGCATTTCAATCACTTTAGTCGGCTGCTCGTTAACACGCGAGTGCCACTTCAATCAGCCGGAAAAATAGTACACATAGGAGATGAAGTTCAAATCCTCAGCGTCAAAAACTCCCTATTTAATACCATTCCCGATCAGTTATAAAAGTTTTATGATGACTTCATATCAAATCCGGTAACACCGGAATTAATATTACCCAGAGTCAGGACGCGGCAGTGCCGTTTCCCTACAATTAAGTGGGCGTTAGTTACATCTCTTGCAAGCATGACGATTATTTTGGGGTAGGGAAACGGCTTTTGGAGTGTCCTCCGTTAGTCCAAATCAATATGCCCCATGCCCCATGCCCCATGCCCCATGCCCCATGCCCCATTACCTTAAATTTCTGTTGGTACTATAAACCACGATCGGTCTGTCAATTCCTTTAAAGCGGAAATCTCCCATCGGCTCAAAACTTTGGGGCGATCGCAGCAACGTGTAAGTAGCTTCGCTCACCACGCATTCCCCAGGCTGACAAATTCCCTCCATCCGAGCAGCCAGATTAATAGTCGAACCCAACACAGTATAATCAACTCTTTTAGAACTGCCGACATCACCAATTATTGCCTTGCCGCTGTTAATAGAAATCCGCAATTGCAGCGGTTCGCCCAAACTCTTATTTGCATTGAGTTCGTCAAGACGGTTGAGCATTCCCAAAGCAGCAGCCACCGCGCGATCGGCATGATCCGGTTGAGGTTCCGGCGCTCCAAAAAATGCCATAATACAATCTCCAATAAACTTATCTAAAGTTCCTCCTTCCCCAAAAACTTCTTGCAGCATTTCCTCAAAGAAATTGTTCAGCAACCGGGCAATTTCAGGGGGCCTCAAGCGTTCAGACATCGCAGTAAAGCCCACAATATCTGCAAACAAAATGCTGATTTCGCGTTCCACAGGCGGCAGGCGGTGGTCAATTAAAGTCCCCGTATTCATTAAATGCTGCACCACAGCCGGAGAGTGATAGCGTTCCAATCTTTGCCGCATAGTTTCTTGGGTGCGGAGTTTTTGTGTCAGCAGCCACCGCTGCACGCTAGAAGCAGCGATATTTCCTAAAGCTGAAAAAAAGCTCAAGTCTTCATCTCCGCCCAGATACCACTCTCTAGAAGTCAGTTGAGCGTCGCCGTAAAGCACTCCAAAAACTGTATTTTCATCCCAGAGAGGAACAGCTATCGCCGTGCGAATTCCTTTATCGATCATGCTTATATTGTCGTCAAACTGTTCGTCAAACTGAGCGTCGGCAGTTTTGAGAGCAACTTGTTCGTCTAATACTTTGCGGCAAATAGTCCGGCCGATCCAACTGCCGTCAGCAGGGATATATTTATTTTTGGCAGTGGGTCTGGCGGCAGTCTTAACTACTTCGAGTTCGCCGTTATTTTGAAAGTCTATTAATAGTGCCAAACGTTCGATATTTTTGATATCGCGGAACACGATTTGCTGGACTTGATCGAAAATTGCTTCGATGGATTCAGCGGTGTTTAAATACTTCGCAATATCGACTAAGTATTTTAAACGCGAGATAGCTTGTTCGTAATTTTTTTCAAGTTTTGTGTCTGGTTCTATCCACTGTTTTTGCAGTTCTTTAGCTTTGCCGAGGATAGTCACTCCTTCGGGCATGGTGCCGATTTCAGGAAGTTGGGGGTCAGAGCGATCGGGCAAAACGACAATCAAATTAATCCGGTGTCCCAGATAAATCACATCGCCCTGATTGACTAAGTGAGGTTGGTTGAGGGGACTGTTGTTTAGTAGCGTCCCGTTGGTACTGCCCATATCCTCAACTAGCCACTCCCCTGAAGCTATTTTAAACAAGCGGGTGTGGTGCCGGGAAATGTCAGAAAAAGGCAGTTGCAAATCGCATTCTAGCAACCTACCGATAATAAATTGCTCGCCTTCGACAGGCACGGTTTTTTCGATGATTCCATTAATTTGAAGTTCCAGATTCAGTTCATTCATAGACAGCACCGCTGTTGAATTTTCAAGGCTTTGATAAGACTTGAATTCATCAGATCAAATCTCCTACAAGTCTTATAAAGCTGGCGGCAACTCCAAAGTAAGCTGACCCAACACACCAGTTCTAAAATCGTTTAACATCTGCCGCGCCGTTCGTTCGACATCTCCTTTATACCTGTCTTTTGCTACTTCGTGCAAATAATCTTCACCATTGCTAGATCCTATATCTAATTTATACCGAGATTTGAAACCAGATACTGATATCAATGTGTCATCAGCCGCCTCCAGCCCGAGGAGCAAATCAACCATAGCTGCTGCTACTACCTGATTGTCGTAAGCTGCTTCGCCAATATCTTCGCAAATAGCTAATTTTATGGCATTTTCTTGATTGTTAATCCGGGTGGGGATTACTCCGGGGGCGTCTAGTAACTCAATTTCGTCAGAAATGCGAATCCATCGGAGCGATTTAGTTACTCCAGCTCTGCGGGCACTGTCTACTACTCTGCGCCCTAAAAGGCGATTAATTAAAGCAGATTTGCCGACATTGGGAAAGCCCATCACCACGGCGCGGACTGGACGGGGTAGCATTCCTCGATCGAATCTGCGTTTATTTAGCTGCACCCCAGCCTCCTGGACAGCATCGGAAACATCGTGTACTCCTTGACCGTGCTCGGCGTTAGTAAAATAAGCAGTTTCGCCCTGAGATTCAAACCAGGTTTCCCACGCATCGAGGGTTCTAGGCGTAATCATGTCCATGCGGTTGATGACCAACACTCGCGCCTTACCGCCCACCCAGGTAGGCATTTGGGGGTGGTAAGTCGCTAGTGGAATGCGGGCATCTCGGACTTCGAGCACCACATCTACCCGCTTTAGCTGTTCTTTTAATGCCCGTTCAGCTTTGGCAATGTGACCGGGATACCAGTGAATTTTCATTAGTTATTAGTTATTAGTTAGTTGTTAGTTGTTAGTGGTCAGTTATCAGTTGTTCGTTGTTCGTTGTCAGTTGTTCGGGGAGCATCTCAATTTTTGCAAAAAGCATTTTTTTGTTGTAGTGCGAGCTTAAGAGCTCGCTTGGTTTTAACAGCAAGCGAGCTCTTAAGCTCGCACTACAAAATCAAAACTGAGATGCTCTCGTTGTTCGTTGTCAGTTGTTAGTTGTCAACTGCTTTCGGAGTCAACTAAGAGGGCGAGCAAGGCGGGGCACCGCCCCAACTGTCAACTGCTTTCGGAGTCAACTGCCAACTGTCAACTGCCAACTGCCAACTGTCAACTGCCAACTGTCAACTGTCAACTGTCAACTGTCAACTGACTAAGGCACAATCAAAACTGCACAAGGAGACAGATTGATCACCCGACTGGTAACGCTGTCAGACGCACCATCATCAGTTAAACCCATCCGTCAGCCACATCACAAATCGTGAAAGCAGGTTTGCCTTCTCGTTCGATGATTTCAGCTTCAATTCCCTGCTGGGAAAACATCGACTGGGCTTCAGACAGCAGTTTGGCGACTGCTTCGGGGGAACTCATCACCTCTCGCGGTGCCTCACCCTCCTCGGCTGGGGGTTCGACTACCGACAGAATAACTAAACGAGAAGCGTAGGTTTTCACAATATTGACAACCTTTTCCGCCGCTTCGCGGGCTTCTCGGCTTTGATCTACAGGAAATAAGACAGTCTTGAACATAGTTCGCATTTCCCGGACACGGACTCCGATAAAATGTTTACGTTGAGCCAAATCAGTGCCGTTTGTTTCATCTTCCGTTTTTTGTACGGGCGCGGTTGAATGCGCCCGAGGCCCCAAGTGCAAGTGACGAGTGCCGCCATTTCAACGGAATTAGACAAAAACACAAATATTAGGAGGTTAATCCTGTGACAAAAAAAACTGTAGCAAATTTATCGGCATCGGACTTATCGGGCAAACGGGTATTGGTGCGCGCGGACTTTAACGTGCCGCTCGACAACGGCAATATCACCGATGATACTCGCATCCGGGCTGCTCTGCCGACTATTCAGGATTTAGCGTCGAAGGGCGCTAAGGTCATTTTGTGCAGTCACTTCGGGCGTCCCAAGGGTGTGACGGAGAAGTTGCGCTTGACTCCGGTTGCTAAGCGGCTGTCGGAATTGTTGGGGAAGGAAGTCAAAAAGACTAACGACTGTATTGGTGATGAAGTGGCTGCTACTGTGGCGGCGATGGCTGATGGCGATGTGATTTTGCTGGAAAATGTCCGCTTCTACCCTGAAGAGGAAGCAAATGACCCAGAATTTGCCAAGAAGTTAGCTTCTGTTGCTGATTTGTATGTCAATGATGCTTTTGGTACGGCTCACCGGGCTCACGCTTCGACTGAGGGTGTGACTAAGTATCTGAGTCCTTCGGTGGCTGGGTTTTTGATGGAGAAGGAGTTGCAATATCTCGGTAGTGCGATCGACAATCCGCAACGTCCCTTAGCTGCTATCATCGGTGGTTCTAAGGTTTCCAGCAAGATTGGAGTCATCGAAAAACTGCTCGAAAAGTGCGACAAATTGCTGCTGGGTGGCGGCATGGTGTTCACGTTCTACAAAGCTCGCGGTTTGAACGTTGGCAAGTCTTTGGTGGAAGATGACAAGCTCGAACTGGCTAAGTCTTTGGAAGCGAAGGCAAAGGAACGGGGAGTTACTTTCCTGTTACCTACTGATGTGGTAGTTGCTGACAAGTTTGCTGCTGACGCCAACACTCAAACTGTCTCCGTTGAGAGCATTCCCGACGGTTGGATGGGTTTGGACATCGGCCCGGATTCTGTGAAAACTTTCCAAGATGCTTTGGCTGATTGCAAAACGGTAATCTGGAACGGGCCGATGGGCGTGTTTGAGATGGAAAAGTTTGCTGCGGGAACTGAAGGAATTGCTCATTCTTTGGCTGGAATTACTAAGACTGGTACTACCACGATTATCGGTGGCGGTGACTCGGTGGCGGCTGTGGAACAGTTGAATCTGGGGCCAGAAATGAGCCACATTTCTACTGGTGGCGGCGCTAGTTTGGAACTGCTAGAAGGTAAGGAATTGCCTGGTGTTGCGGCTTTAGATGAGGCTTAATTAAGTTGACTGGGGCGGGCTTTGTTGCCCGCCTTGCGGCGAATGCTATTCTTTTTACCACAGAGAGCGCAGAGAACGCAGAGAGGGAGAAAAGAGTGAGGGAAATGGGTTGAAATTTTACTGTTTGCGAGTACGATCGATCTGAAGTGGCAGTGAGGTTTGTTTGTGAAATTTAAAATCTTGGCAAGTGTAACGGCAACTGTAGCAGTTTTAGCGCCGTTTTTGCTGGCACCCCCCGTGAAAGCTCAAAATCCCGATCACGTCCAACAGTTGCTAGAAACTAAGGAGTGTGAGGGCTGCGATTTGAGAAATGCTGATTTGTTTAAGGCGAGTTTGTACAGAGCTAATTTAAGAGGATCTGATTTAAGCGGAGCTAATCTCTACGAAGCTAATTTGCTAGAAGCAGATTTAAGTGGTGCTAATTTGGCAAATACTAACTTGGTTAATGCTGAAATGTATGGTGCCGACTTGGACAGCGCTAATCTGCGAAATGCGGATTTGTCTAATGCTTTTTTGGGGCGGGCAAATCTGACGAGAGCTGATTTGCGCGGTGCTAAGCTTTTTAATACTAATTTGGGCGAAGCTTATTTGCTGCAAGCTAATTTGTCGAATGCAGATTTGCGACGTTCGCTGCTGTTTAGAGTGAATTTGAATCGCGCTAATTTAAGCGGGGCTGATTTGTCTTTTGCTGACGTGCGCGATACTAATTTGCAGAATGCTATTCTGTCAAATACCAGGCTTCCTAGAGCTCAATTGACCGGGACAAATATCGATGCGGCGAGGGACGTGCGGCAGGCTGATTTGGAACGTGCAAATTTGCGGGGTACAAATTTGGGGCCGATGGTTTGCGTGACGACGAGTTTTCCTTATTGTGTTTTGAATTTGGAATAATATCAGGTTCTCTCGAACGACGACAATCAGATGGGTTTGTAGTGAGGACTTTAGTCCTCAGATTATGAGGACTAAAGTCCTCACTACAAACCGTTTTTATTGCGGGTAATTAAGGGCTGGTACACCGTAAGTTGAGACCGGAGCTAAGTTTGAGGTGGTTTGTATCCCCTTTCTAGGGCAAATCTCACAAGCTGGGCGCGATTTTCTAACTGTAGTTTGCTGAATATGCTGCCTAAATGAGCTTGGACGGTGCGGGGGCTAATAAACAGTCGATCGCTAATTTGTTTGTTAGTATAACCCTGGATCACCTCCCAAAAAACTCTTTCCTCGGCTGGTGTTAGAGGCAAAGGTGCTAGTGGTGGCAATACTGCGACAACTTTGGGCTCCACCGCCAGGGCGGTAGAAGTTTGCAGCAGTCGGACAATCTCGGCGTGAATGCGGTGGGAGCGCTCTAACTGAGCTTTCACCTTAGCCAAGATTTCTTCAGACTGAAAAGGTTTTACCAGATAATCGTCAGCGCCGATCGCATGACCTTCAACTTTTGCCTCAATTTCGCCTTGACCAGACAAAAATATAAACGGCACCAACTGTCCCAAACGTGTAGTACGCAAGCGCCGGCAAAACTCAAACCCGTCCATTTCCGGCATCATCACATCTGAAATCACCAAATCTGGGGGGGCATTTTCAAAAATTGAGAGCGCCTCAACTCCTGAATTAGCGCATTCAACCCGGTATCCTTGGCTTTCGAGATACATTGCCAAGACTGTTTGACAGTCTGCTTCGTCGTCAACTACTAATATTCTTTCCATGAGGGCCTTGCACCAATTCCAGTTGACAGTTCTTGAAACTGCGGCTGATTCTTTTACGCTGAACATTTCTCTACATAGCTGTGCAATGCTGGAGATGTAACGATCGCAATTCCGTCATGGCTGACAGAACAGGTCGAATCCGACAAAGCACGTAACAAGATATTACGTGATTTCCACAAGTCTTAGACGTATAGGCTTCTGACACATCAACAACAATCGAACCATTTTTGTCAGCTTGATGTTTGATGATTTGCTTGAAGCGATAATGGGCCCATGTCAACATTTGACGTGCCGACTTCTTGTTTATCTTCCGCTTGGCACGTTTGACCATTTGAGATGTTTCAAAAGTCGGCAGAAAAATAACTTGATAATTTGTGGTTAGAAAATGTGCGGATTTTTTATGCAGTTCGTCAACCAGATTTTGAATTTTACTTCTAATTCTGGCCGCAGCTTTTCTCATCGACCGTCTTTGTTTGGCAGATACTTTGGTCATTCTTCCCATTAACTTG